>NZ_JCARSY010000022.1:0-67403 GCF_059641415.1 Vibrio rubrogenes | reverse complement strand
GCAAGTTTTTTTAAAACAATGATTAACACACCTATATATGTGTATAATTCACTCAATCCGCTTGTTTTATCTACATATCTTTAAATTCTTGCGCAAATCTTTTTACTTTATCCCAATTGGTATACTCAACTTCTTTTGATGTATCGGTTTCACCACCAGTCATCTTCATAATGAATCGAATCATAATCCGATCGAACAAACGATACCTTGGATAACGTAATGCACCGGCAAATACACCTATCATTGGCGGTTGCCAGATAGATTTACGTAAAAACGTCTGAATGTAAGCACTGCCTTCAGGCGTATCTTTTTTTTGGTCTTCTTTTCGTGCAGTTAAGTTGACACAAATAAAAGCGGCTTTTGCTTCATCTAACTGTTGATGGTGATTCTCAATAAATTGGTAAAGTGCTTTATGCAGTCGGCCATACCGGATCGAAGCGCCGATTAACACTTTATCGTAAAGTGCCAAATTTAGTTTTGGGTTCAGATGTAAATCAACATACTCACACTGATACCCTTCAAGTTGTGCGATGACATGTTCAACAATTTTTTTGGTCTGTCCTTCTCGGGTTGAATACAGACAGAGAACTTTCTTCACAAATATTCCTCTTAATTGCGCCAAAATGCAGGTGTGAACAGGACAAGCAATGTAAAGATTTCTAATCGCCCAAATAACATAGAAATAATGAGGATCCATTTTGCTTTGTCATTAATATCACCAAAATGGACCGCCACTTCACCCAACCCCGGACCAAGGTTATTCAATGTCGCGGCAACGGCAGAAAATGCACTTAACTCTTCCATTCCCGTCGCAATTAAAGCCAACATACATAAAACAAAGACCAACGTATAGGTGGAAAAAAATCCCCATACGGCATCAATCACGCGTGGAGACAAGGCCTTATCCCCAAGCTTAATCGGATAGATGGCTCGCGGGTGGACAAGACGTTTCATCTCTCGCCCACCTTGTAAGGTCAATAACAGAATCCGGATCACTTTCAATCCACCGCCCGTGGAACCAGCACACCCGCCGATAAATGAAGAGAAGAGTAACAATACCGGTAAAAAAAGCGGCCAATCAGAAAATCCGGTGGTGGTAAATCCGGCCGTGGTTGAGACTGAAACACTCTGAAATAGTGCTTTATCAAAAACTTCAGCAACAGAATCGTATTGCTGATGAAGCAATAAAACAGAAAAACAGGTTAAAAACAGCATGGCCTGAATAAACAAAAACGTTCTGAATTCGTAATCTTTCCAGTAGAGCTTCGGATGGATACCGCCGGAAGCAAATGCCGCATAATGCAACGTAAAATTACAAGAGGATATCAACAGAAAAACAACCGTTATCAGGTTAATCGCCTGACTATTGAAGTACCCCATACTGGCATCATGCGTAGAGAAACCACCGATCGCAATCGTGGAGAAACTATGACACATCGCATCAAAGAAGGTCATCCCCGCGAGCCAATACAGAAAAGCACAAACGACAGTGATTCCCAAATAGATATACCAGAGTGCTTTCGCCGTTTCTGCAATACGAGGCGTGACTTTGGTGTCTTTCACAGGACCGGGTATTTCAGCCCGGTAGAGCTGCATCCCCCCGATACCAAGCACAGGAAGAATCGCGACGGCCAGAACAATGATCCCCATGCCACCGAACCACTGTAAAAACTGCCGATAAAATAAAATCGCTTTAGGCAGCTCATCCAACCCGACAATGACTGTCGCTCCGGTGGTTGTCAGGGCAGAAAAAGATTCAAAAAAAGAATCCGTCAGAGAAATATTAGGATTCTCCGAAATAAAAAATGGAATCGCCCCGGCACTACCGATAACGGTCCAGAACAAAACCACAATCAAAAAACCATCGCGAGATTTTAATTCATGTCGATGGTTACGGTTCGGAAACCAGATAACTGCCCCACAGAGGAGCAAAGCAAAAAAAGTCGTCACAAACGAGACGCCGGCACCATCACGATAGATCAAAGCCACCAGCGCAGGCGCCAGCATCGAAACACTGAATAAGGCAAGGAGTAATCCGACTATACGGATAATAGAACGAAATTGCATGATGATATGGCTGATTCTGACCTTAGTTATTTAGTTCATCATCTGAACTCACAAGAACTCTTGCACTACTTTTATTGGTTATCACTTGGATAAACTCTTCAATATATCGAATTTCAATCTCAATCGTGATAACAACTCGCTGAAGATACTGTGCTGCTAGCTCCTGAGCACCAAATTGCTGAATGACTGATTGAGCCAAAGGAATCAACCCATAGTCTAGCGCCAAGTTTAATTTCTTGGTGATTTTTTTTTCGATAGTTTGAAGTTGCTTAAGAGCCTGTTGAACGCCACCACCATAAGCTTTGACTAATCCACCGGTTCCCAGCTTAACACCACCATAGTAACGTACAACAACCGCAGTAATTTCTCCGATATTTGCACCTGAAAGCTGAGCTAAAATAGGTTTTCCTGCGGTCCCTGACGGTTCCCCATCATCACTGAATCCCCATTTCATTGAATCATCAGGTCGCCCGGCAACAAAAGCCCAACAATGATGTCTGGCATCAGGGTACTGATGTTTGAGCTGCTCAATAAAGCCCTTAGATGACTCAATCCCCGGCGTATGCTGAAGAAAAGTCATAAACAGACTTTTTTTGATCTCTTCGTCATAACGGACCGAAGTTGCCGGAATAGCATAAGGCTGATCATTCATTAAATACCCGGAATTACATCAAATCAGAGAATTGTCACAGTCTATCACGACCATAAAGAAAAGTGCTGCGGATCTAAAAAAATGGAATTTATCTTTTCATTTATTGCAGTTATCTCAACTTGTGCCCACACTTTTTGAATACTAAAACAAGTCATCGTACCAGTTGACTTACAACAAATGCATGTCAGGAGATAAATTCATGATCTTTCAGTCAAAGACATTGCAGGTAAAGGAAATAGAAGGTGGTATCCTTGAGCTGCAGTTTTGCGCACCTCAGTCGGTCAATACGCTTGATACGGCAACATTAAGCTATCTGGATAAAGCATTGGATGCAATCCAAGACTTTCCGGGACTCAAAGGCTTAGTACTGACATCCGATAAAGAAAGTTTTATCGTCGGTGCAGATATCAATGAATTTTTAGGCTTATTTCAGTACCCGAGTGATGAACTGGAGCAATGGCTTCATTATGCCAACCGGATATTCTGTAAACTTGAAGATCTTCCGGTGCCGACAATATCTGCACTGCGTGGATATACACTTGGTGGTGGATGTGAGTGTGTACTCGCTACTGATTTTCGTGTTGCCGCCCGGTCAACAAAAATTGGCTTACCGGAAACAAGACTAGGGATTATGCCCGGGTTTGGTGGCTGTGTTCGTCTACCCAGATTAATCGGTGCAGATAATGCCTTAGAAGCCATTGTTCAGGCTCAAATATTCAATGCAGAACATGCACTCTCTGTCGGGTTGGTCGATGCTATCACAACTGAAGAAGAGCTTTTCGCAACGGCAAGAAGAACGTTGGACGATGCGATTCACAGTCGCATTAACTGGAAGAAAGTACGGCAGGAAAAATGTGCACCGCTGACTTTATCACCAGTAGAACGCCTGATGGTCTTTTCGACAGCGAAGGGAATGACCCACCAAAAAGTAAGTACTCACTACATGGCGCCTTTTTTAGCGATAGAGACGATTGAATCCTCAGCAACACTGTCTAGGGATGAAGCGCTCAATATCGAGCGGAAAAACTTTGTCACACTGGCGAAATCAGATCAGGCGACAGCACTGGTCAGTATTTATCTCAATGACCAGTATATTAAAGGTCTAGCTAAAAAAGCCAAACAGTCACTCACCCATTCCATCAACCATAGTGCGGTGATTGGTGCCGGTGTGATGGGTGGCGGCATCGCCTACCAATCCGCGATTAAAGGGATCCCTGCCGTTTTAAAAGATATCGTGCCTGACTCTCTGAAATTGGGTATGGATCATACAACTCAACTTTTGGAACAAGGCATCAAGAGAGGCAAACTGTCTCCCAGAGATATGGCAAATACCCTTGCCTCGATTCGGCCGACACTCAACTATGCCGGTATAGAAGAGGTAGATATCGTTGTTGAAGCCGTGGTTGAAAACCCTAAAATCAAATCGTCAGTCCTGAAAGAACTGGAAGAAAAAGTAACCCCCAGTACCATTCTGACCTCAAATACATCAACAATTCCGATTACCCAATTGGCCGCTGGACTATCAAGACCTGAAAAGTTCTGTGGGATGCATTTTTTCAACCCGGTTCATAAAATGCCGCTGGTTGAAATTATTCGCGGTAAAGAAACCAGTGAAGAAACAATTTCGGCAGTGGTTGCTTTTGCAGCTCATATGGGCAAATCGCCCATAGTCGTCAACGATTGCCCCGGATTTTTTGTCAACCGCGTTCTTTTTCCTTATTTTCTGGCTTTTTGTCAGTTGCTTGATGAAGGATATGACTTCGTCCAGATCGATAAAATCATGGAAAAAGATTTTGGCTGGCCAATGGGGCCGGCCTATTTGCTTGATGTCGTCGGTATCGACATCGCGTATCACGCACAACAGGTGATTTGCCAAGCTTACCCGACAAGGATGAAATCATCTCCGGATAACATCATAACCCGACTATATGAAGCGAAGAAATTCGGTCAGAAAACCGGCGAAGGATTTTATCAGTACCATACGGATAAACGTGGCAAGAGCCAAAAAGTGTTATCACCGGACATCTATCAGCTTGTCTATGCATCGGGAGAGCCGTTACCCGTCACGGATAAACAAATGATCATGGATCGCATGATGATTCCGATGATGAATGAAGTCATTCTCTGTATGGAGGAACAGATTGTCTCCTCATCCGCAGAAGCAGATATCGCACTCGTGTACGGCCTCGGTTTCCCACCATTCAGAGGCGGTGTTTGTCGCTATCTGGATACCATCGGTATTGCACAATATATTCAAACTGCTCAGTCATACCAGCGTTTAGGAGAACTCTATCACGTACCGAAATCTCTCGAAGTCATGGTTCGTGAAGCAAGGGCTTTCTATCCCATCCATCATGAAAAATCAGAATCAGAGAGAGGGTAAGAGTATGAGTAAGCAAGCAGTGATCGTTGATTGTATCCGCACCCCTATGGGCCGCTCAAAAGAAGGCGTGTTTCGCCATACTCGTGCAGAAACACTGTCAGCCCATTTGATGCAGTCACTAATTCAACGTAATCCACAAATGCCGGTGGCAGATATCGAAGACATCTATTGGGGATGCGTTCAGCAAACGCTGGAACAGGGAATGAATATTGCGCGCAATGCTGCGGTGTTAGCCGGGCTACCGTTTGAAATTGGCGCTGTCACAGTTAATCGCCTGTGTGGTTCATCGATGCAAGCCTTGCATGATGCGGCAAGATCCGTTTCTGCCGGGGATGCCGATATTTGTCTCATCGGTGGGGTTGAACATATGGGGCATGTGCCGATGACTCATGGTATTGATATGCATCCCGGCCTGAGTAAACATGCAGCGAAAGCTGCTGGGATGATGGGTTTAACCGCTGAAATGTTGGCAAAACAAAACCAGATCAGTCGAGACGCTCAAGATCAGTTTGCCCTGCGTTCCCATCAAAGAGCGGCACGAGCCACAGAGCAAAAGTTATTCCAACGGGAAATCGTACCAACCCAAGGCCACAACGAGCAAGGCGCACTGATATCTCTGCAAGAGGATGAAGTTATTCGTCGCGATGCTTCTCTCGATTCCCTTGCATCACTCAAACCAGTTTTCGACCCGGCCAACGGCACCGTCACAGCCGGAACCTCTTCAGCCTTATCAGACGGGGCATCGGCAATGATCGTCATGACGGAAGAGAAAGCGCAGCAACTCGGATTACCCATCCGGGCGAAGATTCGAGCGATGGCAGTCGCGGGATGTGAACCCTCCGTGATGGGAATCGGCCCTGTCCCTGCGACCCGAAAAGCACTGAAAAGAGCCGGGTTATCTCTGCACGATATTGACGTCATTGAACTGAACGAAGCCTTTGCGGCACAGGCACTTTCCTGTATTCAGCACTTTGAACTGATGGATAGCTTTGATGATAAAGTGAATTTATGGGGCGGTGCGATTGCATTAGGCCATCCGCTGGGATGCTCTGGTGCCAGAATATCCACAACACTATTACATGTAATGGAACACCAGGATGCCCGGTTTGGACTGGCAACTATGTGTATTGGTATGGGTCAGGGAATCGCGACTATTTTTGAACGCGTCCGCTAATCAGCCTCATATCCTCTCCAACAATAATCCTCTTAAGTAAAAATTATCTTAAACAACAAAGGCTCCTGTTAGGAGCCTTTTTCAGTGATGAGTGTCCGCGTTCATTCAATCATGACTTGTTTTTCACCGGTCTCTGCCAGCCTTCAACCCGGCGCTCTTTCGCCCGGGTAATCACCAACTCACCCTGAGCAACATTGCGCGTTAATGTCGTCCCCGCCCCAATAGTAGCACCATCTTCAATCGTGACCGGCGCCACCAGCTGACAGTCAGACCCGACAAACACATCATCACCAATCACGGTTTTATGTTTATTGGCACCATCATAATTACAGGTGATCACCCCAGCACCAACATTTACGCGATCACCGATTTCCGCATCTCCCAGATAAGTAAGATGATTGGCTTTCGAACCTTGGCCTAAACGTGCATTTTTAATTTCTACAAAATTACCGACGTGTGCATCATCTTTTAATTCAGCGCCCGGTCTCAAACGAGCAAACGGACCAACCGTACACATTTCTCCGACGGTAGCCCCTTCAATCACGCTGTACGGACGAACCACTGTGTTGTCATCAATCTCACAATCCTTCAACACAGAACCGGCTCCGATAATCACATTGTTTCCCAGCGAAACACTGCCTTCAATGACGACATTGACATCAATTTCGACATCATGGCCACACTGCAACTGCCCCCTGAGATCGAACCGGGCCGGATCCCGCAGCATAACCCCCTGTGTTAACAGTTTATTCGCCAGAGAGTGCTGATAAGCTCTTTCCAGCCATGAAAGCTGAACCCGATCATTCACCCCTTCAACTTCCATAGGATCGAGCGGGTGAACAGCCTGAATCACTCGGCCTTCTGCGTGAGCAGCAGCAATCACGTCCGTCAAATAATACTCACCCTGAGCATTATTATTCTCTAATCCGGACAGCCAGCGTTTCAGATCTTTCCCTGAAGCCACCAGCACACCGGTATTCACTTCTTGAATCGCCAGTTCTGCTTCTGAAGCATCTTTTTGCTCAACAATGGCAACGACAGCATCATTGTGACGGATAATTCTTCCATATCCCGTCGGATTGTTTAAAACAACGGTTAATAATGCAATCCCACCTTGTGGCTGTGAAGCCAGTAAATTGTCGATCGTCTCTTCCGAAATCAGCGGAACATCACCATACAAGACAATGATCTGCTCGTCGTCCTGAAAATACTGAGCAGCCTGATCAACCGCATGGCCTGTTCCCAACTGCTGCGGTTGTAATACCCAATTGACGGATTCCGCTGAAAGCTGTTGTTGCATCAACTCGCCACCGTGCCCATAAACAAGATGAATTTGCTGAGCACCGATTCCCTGACATGTATCAATCACATGTTTCACCATCGGTTTACCTGCCAACGTATGGAGAACCTTGGGCAACTGAGAATACATCCGGGTTCCTTTTCCCGCGGCTAAAATCACGGCACTGAATTTCATGGACTACCTTTATACTGAATCGGAAAGAGACTTCTGATTTTATATGGGAAATCGCCAATAGTTAAATCATCAGCAAGGATTTTTGAGAGAAAACAAAAAAGGCGACCTAAAGTCGCCTTTTTGAACGTCATAAATGGTTTAACGACGTTTTTTAACCAGCTCGATTACTCGTAGCTTAGCAATGGCTTTAGCCAGTTCACTGGCCGCCTGCGCGAAGTCCATCCCGCCCTGATGATTCTGAATTTTCTCTTCAGCACGACGTTTGGCTTCTTCCGCCTTTGCTGCGTCTAGATCTTCACCACGAATGGCTGTATCAGCAAGTACTGTTGAAGTACTTGCCTGAACTTCCACTATACCACCAGAAACATAAATAATTTCTTCGTGGCCGTGCTGCTTCACAATACGCACCATACCAGGCTTTATAGCGGTCAGAAGCGGTGCGTGACCATGGTAAATACCAAGTTCACCTTCGCTACCGGTCACCTGAAATGTTTCAACCATGCCAGAGAAAATTTTCTTCTCAGCACTAACAACATCCAGATGAAAGGGTATTGATGCCATATCGCCTCCTAGTCAGCCTTATAGCTTCTTCGCATTCTCAACAGCGTCATCAATTGCACCGCAGTACATAAACGCTTGTTCAGGAACGTCATCATATTCACCGGAAAGGAGACCTTTGAAACCACGCAGGGTTTCTTTCAGAGGGACGTAAATCCCCGGGTCACCAGTAAATACTTCTGCAACGTGGTAAGGCTGAGTCAGGAAACGCTCGATCTTACGTGCACGAGCAACCACCAGCTTATCGTCTTCAGAAAGCTCATCCATACCCAGAATCGCAATGATATCTTTCAACTCTTTATAGCGTTGAAGTGTTGACTGAACACCACGAGCAACATCGTAATGTTCTTGGCCAACAACAAGTGGATCAAGCTGACGAGACGTTGAATCTAGCGGGTCAATCGCCGGATACAAACCCATTGCCGCGATGTTACGGTTCAATACAACCGTTGCATCCAAGTGAGCAAATGTTGTCGCTGGTGACGGGTCAGTCAAGTCATCCGCTGGGACATATACCGCCTGTACAGACGTGATAGAACCAGTTTTAGTTGACGTGATACGTTCTTGCAGCACACCCATTTCTTCTGCCAGTGTCGGCTGATAACCTACCGCAGAAGGCATACGGCCCAACAATGCTGAAACTTCTGTTCCCGCCAAGGTATAGCGGTAGATGTTATCAATAAACAGAAGTACATCACGACCTTCGTCACGGAACTTCTCAGCCATTGTCAAACCAGTCAGGGCAACACGCAGACGGTTGCCCGGTGGTTCGTTCATCTGACCGTAAACCATCGCTACCTTAGATTCTTCAGGTTTTTCGATGTTAACAACACCCGCTTCCTGCATTTCGAAGTAGAAATCGTTCCCTTCACGAGTACGCTCACCTACCCCGGCAAATACAGACAAACCAGAGTGTTGCAGTGCGATGTTATTGATCAGCTCCATCATGTTGACGGTCTTACCAACACCAGCACCACCGAACAGACCGATTTTACCCCCTTTCGCAAACGGGCAAATCAAGTCAATAACTTTAACACCTGTTTCTAAAAGCTCAGTCGCACTTGACTGCTCTTCGTAGCTTGGCGCTTCACGGTGAATTGAGTACGTTACTTCTGCACCGATATCACCACGTTCGTCAATCGCATCACCTAAAACGTTCATGATACGACCTAACGTTTTAGTACCGACAGGTACTGAGATTGGAGCGCCAGTATTTTCTACTGTCATTCCACGACGTAAACCATCCGAGCTACCCATAACGATGGAGCGAATCACGCCACCGCCTAGCTGTTGTTGCACTTCAAGAACCAGACGTTCTTTAGCATCCACAACATTCAGAGCATCGTAAATACTAGGTACAGCACTCTGTGGGAACTCTACGTCGACTACTGCACCAATGATCTGTACGATCTTACCTGTAGCCATCGTTAATCCTCTAAACTATTTATTTGACCTTCACTTAAACCGCAGCTGCGCCGCCCACGATTTCCGTCAGTTCTTGTGTAATCGCAGCTTGACGCGCTTTGTTATACACAAGTTCCAGATCTTCAATCAGGTTACCCGCATTATCAGTTGCAGCTTTCATAGCAACCATTCGAGCCGCTTGCTCACAAGCAAGATTCTCAACTACCCCTTGATAAACCTGAGACTCTACGTAACGTTGCAACAACATATCGAGTAGAGGTTTTGGTTCAGGTTCATAGAGGTAATCCCATGAATGCTCACGCTTTACTTCTTTACTGCCTGATTTAGGCAAAGGTAGCAATTGATCGATCGTTGGTTCTTGCACCATGGTGTTCACAAAACGGTTAAACACAACATAGAGGCGATCCAACTCACCTTCATCATATTTTTTCAGCATCACATTAACAGAGCCGATCAAGTCTTCCAGAGATGGGACATCTCCTAACCCGGAAGTCTGAGCAACAATTTTTGCACCGCTGTTATTGAAAAATGCTGTCGCTTTTGAACCGATAACGGCCAACTCAACGTCAACATTTTTCTCCGACCAGGATTTCATATCCAGCAGGGCTTTTTTGAACAAGTTAATGTTCAAGCCACCACACAATCCACGATCAGTAGAAATGATGATATAACCAACACGTTTGGCTTCACGCTCTTCCAGATACGGATGACGATATTCCAGATTTGCGTTTGCCACATGACCGATCACTTTACGCATTGTTTCCGCGTATGGACGGGAAGACTCCATTGCATCTTGACTACGACGCATTTTAGAAGCCGCTACCATTTCCATCGCTTTCGTAATCTTCTGAGTGCTTTTCACACTCCCGATTTTACTACGTATCTCTTTTGCGCCGGCCATCGTCACTCTCCATTAGTTGGTGGCAACTAAGCCACCGACTTTGATTACCAAGTTTGAGTTGCTTTAAACTCATCGACCAGCTTCTTCAGCTGAGCTTCGATGTCATCGTTATAAGCACCAGTCTTGTTGATCTCAGCTGCTAAATCAGCATATTGATTACGAGCGAACGACAGTAGTGCGGCTTCAAAATCAAGGAGTCGACTTAACTCAATATCTCCAAGATAACCGCGTTCCGCAGCAAAGATAACCAGTGCCTGTTCGAAAACGGACATCGGTGAGTATTGCTTCTGTTTCATCAGTTCAGTAACTTTCTGACCATGATCCAGCTGTCTCTTCGTCGTATCATCCAGATCAGAAGAGAACTGAGCAAACGCAGCCAATTCACGATACTGTGCAAGTGCCGTACGGATACCACCAGAGAGTTTCTTGATAATTTTCGTCTGAGCAGCACCACCCACACGAGATACCGAGATACCCGGGTCAACAGCAGGACGAACCCCCGCGTTAAACAATTCTGTTTGCAGGAAGATCTGACCATCTGTAATCGAGATTACGTTTGTCGGTACAAATGCAGAAACGTCACCAGCCTGAGTTTCAATGATAGGCAATGCTGTTAAAGAACCAGTCTTACCTTTCACTTCACCATTTGTGAATCGCTCTACATACCCTTCGCTGACACGTGATGCACGCTCAAGTAAACGAGAGTGTAAGTAGAATACATCCCCAGGGTATGCTTCACGGCCCGGCGGGCGCTTCAATAGTAGAGAAATCTGACGATAAGCAACGGCTTGCTTTGACAGATCATCATAAACGATCAGTGCATCTTCACCACGATCACGGAAGTATTCACCCATTGCACACCCAGCATAAGGCGCCAGATATTGCAGTGCCGCAGATTCAGAAGCAGAAGCAACAACAACGATAGTGTTCGCTAATGCGCCATGCTCTTCAAGCTTACGCACAACGTTAGCAATCGTGGAAGCTTTCTGTCCAATCGCAACATAAATAGAATAAATACCAGAATCTTTCTGGTTGATAATCGAGTCAATCGCCATCGCTGTTTTACCAGTCTGACGGTCACCGATAATCAACTCACGCTGACCACGACCGATAGGAATCATTGAGTCAACAGATTTGTAACCAGTTTGAACAGGTTGATCAACCGATTTACGATCGATAACACCAGGTGCAATCACTTCTACCGGAGAAGTCAATTTAGCATCAATTGGACCTTTACCATCAATTGGCTCACCCAGTGTGTTTACCACACGACCAAGCATTTCAGGACCAACTGGTACTTCAAGAATCCGACCTGTACCTGTAACTTTAGTGCCTTCCTTAAGGTCAGCATACGGGCCCATTACAACCGCACCAACCGAGTCGCGCTCAAGGTTAAGTGCTAAGCCATAACGGCCTCCCGGTAATTCGATCATTTCACCTTGCATCACGTCCTTCAGGCCGTGGATGCGGATAATACCATCGCTTACCGAGACGATAGTACCTTCATTGCGAGCTTCACTAACAACATTGAATTGTTCAATACGCTGTTTAATTAGATCGCTAATTTCCGTGGAATTAAGTTGCATTCTCCAATCCCCATCAAGACTGTAATGCATCGCTCAGACGGCTCAAACGGCCATGTACTGAGTTATCGATGATTAAGTCTCCGGCTCGAATAATTACCCCACCGAGTAGGGCCTCATCTATACTGCAATTCAGCTGAACTTTGCGCTCGAGGCGCTGCTCCAGTTTGCTGCTGATCTCTGCTTTTTGTTCTGCGGAAAGCTCCGTTGCCGAAACAACTTCAACTTCCACCTGTTTTTCATGCTCTTTTTTCAACACGAAAAACAGTTCACAAACATCAGGGAGCGCTCTTAAGCGCCCATTTTCAGCCATCACCCGAATCAGGTTCTGACCGTATTCATCAAACTGTTCACCACAAACTGCAACAAAAATTTCTGCCAACTTATCGGCAGCCATAGAACTACTCAGTAATTCATGAATTTGTTCGTTTTTAGTGATTTCAGCAGCAAAAGTAAGCATCTCACCCCATTCGTTGAGTTGCCCTTTTTCTACCGCAAAGTCAAATGCTGCTTTAGCATAGGGGCGTGCTATTGTTGTCAAATCAGACATTTGCGCCCCCCTAATTAAAGTTTCGCAGTAATGCTATCGAGAATATCTTTATGCGCATCTTTATCAATAGAACGCTCAAGAATCTTCTCAGCTCCAGCCACAGCAAGAGCAGCAACCTGTTTACGCAAGTCATCTCTGGCACGAATACGCAAAGACTCAATTTCGGCTTCAGCCTGAGCGATCAAATGATTACGCTCAACAATGGCTTCATCTCTCGCTTCATCAAGAATTTGTGCTTTACGTTTATTCGCCTGTTCAATGACTTCAGCCGCTGCTTGCTTGGCTTCTTTGATACGTTCAGAAGCATTCGCTTTAGCTAGATCGAGGTCTTTTTCAGCGCGTTCAGCAGCTGATAGACCGTCAGCAATCTTTTTCTGACGTTCTTCAATCGCTGCCATCAATGGTGGCCATACATATTTCATGCAAAACCAAACAAAGATAGCGAACGCAATAGCCTGACCTAGCAGAGTTGCGTTTATATTCACCGCAGACTCCTTCTATGTTTGCAAATAATTAAAAACACCAGCCAATTTATAGACACAAATCTACTGTGCTAACTTAGCCGGCAACCGCAAACATGACGTACAAACCTAGACCGACAGAGATCATAGGAATCGCGTCCACAAGACCCATCACGATAAAGAACTGAGTACGGATAAGTGGGATAAGATCTGGCTGGCGAGCAGCACCTTCAAGATACTTACCACCCAGCATACCGATGCCGATTGCTGCACCAATTGCTGCCAAGCCCATCATGATTGCCGCTGCAAGATACAGCAGATCCATGTTCAAGTTTTCCATTATTGACTCCAAGTTTTATACTAATTGAGTTTCTGATTGATTAAGTTGAATTAGTGATCTTCAGAAGCTTGAGACAGATAAACTATCGTCAATACCATGAAGATAAATGCTTGTAATGTGATGATCAGTATATGGAAAATAGCCCAAGGCACTGACAACACCCACTGTGACCACCATGGTAACAATCCGGCAATCAATATAAAGATCAATTCACCCGCATACATGTTACCGAACAAACGAAGACCCAGTGATACCGGCTTCGAAATCAAAGTCACCCCTTCCAGAATCAAGTTGATTGGAATGAATGCCCAATGATTGAATGGCTGCAGTGTTAGCTCTTTTGCAAACCCGATTGGCCCTTTAATTTTGAAGCTGTAGAACAGAATCAAAACAAAGACACCCAACGCCATCGATAGCGTAATATTGACATCGGCAGAAGGAACGACACGAAGATAGTGAATTCCAACTAAGCTTGCTGCATGAGGAAGAAAATCTACCGGGATCAAGTCCATTAAGTTCATCAGGAACACCCATCCGAAAATGGTTATCGCCAATGGAGCAATTAACGCACTTTTTCCGCTGAATACATCTCTGACAGTCCCGTCTACGAATTCAACGATCATCTCGATGAAACACTGTAGTTTCCCGGGGACACCACTTGTTGCATTTTTGGCGACTCGAAAAAATAGCCAAAGCATGCCAACCCCCAAAAGCACAGAAATAGCCATTGAGTCTATATTCAAACTCCAAAAGCCGTCTCCTGAACTTAAAAAGGTCAGGTGGTGAGAGATATATTCTTGAGAGGTTAGAGTGGTTTCACCTGAACCAGACATTGAATATCCTATCTATTCACGGTTGATTGAAAAAAATGACGTTACGAACTGCACCACACTTGCCAGACAATAAGACACAATAAGAACCCCGGCATTTATGTCAATTTCTCTAAAAATAAACACTAAAACGCCAGCGGTCATCATTAATTTGTATAGATTGCCCATATATGCACGACCAACATCCAGACCCGCATTGTCTTCGCGGTCCAACTTTCTATGCACATATAAATTCGCCAATAGTGAAGGTACGATGTACGTAAGTCCCCCAAGAAAAGCAGAAAGACCACTTTTCTCATCCAGCACATAGCCGACAATGGTAGCTAATACTATAAAAAAGGCTAACTGCCACGAAAATGACAGAATAAACCATTTATTTAACATAAGTTACCACCCGTTAACTATAGGCCGATTATACATCCGCCTTTACCTTTTACAATAAAGCCGGACCTACAATTCCTCTAGATACATCACAAAAACCCATAAAATGTAAATCAATGATTGCAAAAATAAACATATCTGTTCTATGGGGTTATGACTCTAGTTTTGCAGTCAATGATTGCAAGATGTCTTCCAAAGCCTGACTGTCAGCAACACTGATGGTGATTTTCCCTTGCCCTTTATCAGAAAGGTTCACAGAAACTTTAGCCTGCAGCATTTCACCCAATCTGTCGGATAAATTCAATGCATGATTCGTTACAATAGGTTTCTGTTTTTCAGGTTTAGGCGACAGCTCTTTCTTGACCAGTTGTTCTGTCTGACGAACGGTTAACCGCTTTTTCGCGACTTGACTGGCAATCTCAGCCTGAGCCTCTCCCTCTAACATCAGCAGCGCACGCGCATGGCCCATTTCTAGTTTTTTCTCTGCAACCAGTGACTTGACAACTTCATCAAGCTGATTCAGACGCAGTAAATTTGTCACTGTCGTCCGGGATTTACCAATCGCATCCGCAACTTGCTGATGGGTCAGTTTAAACTCATCTTGCAGCCGTTCCAGCGCCTGAGCTTCTTCAATTGCATTCAGGTCTTCACGCTGAATATTCTCAATCAAAGCCATTGCTATGGCCGCCCGATCTTCCACATGTTTAACTAAGCAAGGAACTTGCTTCAAACCGGCATGTCTGGCAGCTCTCCACCGTCGTTCTCCGGCAATAATTTCATAATTTCCATTATCGATCGGCCGCACAACGATTGGTTGGATGATTCCCTGCGCCTGAATCGAAGCCGATAGTTCTTCCAATGTTTCAGGAGAAACATTTTTCCGGGGTTGATATACACCGGGTCTCAGGTGGGCGATAGAAATTTCAGCTAATTCACCGTCGGATGACATCGTTTGACTCTGAGTCGCCACTTGTTGCTTTTCTCTTGCCATAGAACTTGTCGAAAGCAACGCATCCAAGCCTTTTCCTAAACCACGTCTAGACATGTAAGCGGATTCCTTTTTGATTATGCAATGACTTCATCTCGGCGCAACATCTCTCCGGCTAATGCGAGATAGGCCTTGGCACCAACAGAATATTTATCGTAATACATTGCTGGTTTACCATGGCTTGGTGCTTCGGCAAGACGAACATTACGTGGGATAACGGTACGATACACTTTATCACCAAAGTGCTGTTTTAATTGATCGGATACCTCATTGGAGAGTCGATTACGAGGATCGTACATCGTTCTCAGTAACCCTTCGATTTTCAGATTACTATTCACAACAGCTGCCAACTTACTAATGGTATCCATCAGGGCCGTTAATCCCTCAAGCGCGAAATACTCACATTGCATTGGTACTAAAACAGAATCCGCAGCAGCCATCGCATTGATTGTAAGGAGGTTAAGAGAAGGAGGGCAATCAATAAAGATGAAATCATAGTTATCACGAACCGAAGAGAGTATGTTTTTCAGCCGGACTTCACGGGCAAAAACTTCCATCAGTTTGATTTCCGCAGCTGTCACATCACCATTTGCAGCGATCAGATGATAACGGCCAGTCGTCTTTTGACAGACAACTTCCTGAAACGGGACTTCCTCAACTAATAAATCGTAAGCGGTATAATCAATCTGGTACTTATCAACACCGCTTGCCATTGTTGCGTTGCCCTGCGGGTCAAGATCAATCACTAATACCTTACGTTTCGTTGCCGCCATAGAGGCAGCAAGATTGACACAAGTCGTTGTTTTACCAACACCACCTTTCTGGTTGGCGATTGCTACTATTTTTCCCACGGCATGCCTCGTTGTCTATTCCTTGCGCGATAAGATTACAAGATGACGCTCACCTTCGAGTTCAGGAACGGCTAAAGATTGGATATCCGTCACAAAACACCATTCAGGAAGCATATCTATCTCATCATGCGGTATTTGTCCTTTCAATGCCAAAAAAACTCCACCATCTGCTTTAGGAAGGTGGTGACACCAATTTACCATATCTACCATGGAAGCGAACGCTCTGCTGAGCACACCATCAAATTTATCTTCCGGCTGGAAATCTTCAACCCGGCTTTGAACCGGTGTCACGTTATGAATGTTCAATTCATAAATCACCTGTTTAATAAACCGAATCCGTTTGCCTAAACTATCCAGCAAAATGAAACGCTTATCAGGGTTCATAATCGCCAGTGGAATACCGGGCAATCCCGGCCCAGTACCGACATCGATAAAGTGATTACCGGGTAAGTGAGGACTTACAACGATACTATCCATGATATGTTTCACCAACATGTCTTCCGGATCGCGAACCGATGTCAAATTATAAGCTTTATTCCATTTGTTCAAACGCTCAACATATCCGAGCAGAAGCGTCATCTGATGTTCACTTACCGTGAGATCTGTCTGTGCAATCAACTGCGCCAGACGTGCTGCCAGCGTCCCCATATTATGCTGCTTCTCCCTTCTTAAGCATCCCATTTTTCTTGAGATAAACCAGCAAAATAGAAATAGCCGCCGGAGTAATACCAGAAATACGTGATGCAATACCAACCGTTTCAGGTTTTGCCGTATTCAGTTTTAGCACAACTTCATTCGATAACCCTTTGACAAGGCTGTAATCCAGATCAATCGGCAACTTGGTATTTTCATGCCGCAGCGATTTTTCAATTTCGTCTTGCTGACGTTGAATATACCCCTCATATTTGACCTGAATTTCGACCTGCTCAGCAGCCTGACGATCATCTAACGCGGGAGAATACTGTGGCAGACGCGTCAGTAAATCATAGGTCATTTCCGGGCGACGTAATAAATCTTCACCGCTGGCTTCTTTGGAAATCGGAGTCTTGAGCATCTCATTCAGAGCCTCAACACCTGTTGATTCCGGATTGACCCATATATCTTTCAAACGTTGACGCTCACGCGCCATATTTTCAATCTTTTGGTTGAAACGAGCCCAGCGTATATCATCGACCAAACCAAGCTCGCGACCTTTTTCAGTTAAACGCAGATCAGCATTGTCTTCACGGAGTAACAGACGATATTCGGCGCGAGAGGTAAACATCCGGTAAGGTTCGCTAGTGCCGAGCGTTGACAGATCATCGATCAATACGCCCATGTAGGCTTGATCACGACGCGGGCTCCAACCTTCTTTCTCTTGCGCATACAAACTCGCATTCAAACCAGCCATCAATCCCTGCGCAGCGGCTTCTTCGTAACCAGTCGTGCCGTTGATCTGTCCGGCAAAAAACAGCCCGTGAATAAATTTAGTTTCATAGGTCTGTTTTAAATCACGCGGATCAAAGAAATCATACTCAATGGCGTATCCCGGACGAACAATATGTGCATTCTCAAAGCCTTGCATAGAACGCACGATCTGTACCTGCACATCAAACGGTAAGCTGGTGGAGATCCCGTTTGGATATAATTCTGTTGTGGTTAACCCTTCCGGTTCAATAAAGATCTGATGACTATTTTTGTCAGCAAACCGCATGACTTTATCTTCGATTGACGGACAGTAACGTGGACCAATGCCTTCAATAACCCCTGCATACATCGGGCTGCGATCCAGATTATTGCGAATAACATCGTGTGTCTTTTCATTGGTGTAAGTGATGTAGCAAGGAATTTGACGCGGATGCTGATCACGACGACCTAAAAATGAAAAGATCGGTATTGGATCATCACCGTGCTGTACCGCTAACTGAGAAAAATCAACAGAACGAGCGTCAATCCGGGGTGGTGTTCCCGTTTTTAAACGATCAACTCGGAATGGTAATTCACGTAAGCGTTGTGCCAATGCGATCGACGGAGGATCGCCAGCACGGCCGCCTGAGTAGTTTTCCATACCGATATGGATCTTGCCACCGAGAAAGGTACCGACGGTGAGTACAACCGCTTTAGCGTGGAATTTGAGCCCCATCTGGGTTACGACCCCGATCACTCGATCCTGTTCGACGATCAGATCATCGGCAGCTTGCTGAAACAGCGTCAGATTCGGAGTATTTTCCAGCGCATGACGTACATACGCTTTGTATAGTGCTCGATCCGCCTGAGCTCTCGTTGCCCGTACAGCCGGGCCTTTTGAAGCGTTCAGAGTTCTGAACTGAATACCTGCATGATCGATCGCCTGAGCCATGAGCCCGCCTAAAGCGTCAACCTCTTTGACCAAATGACCTTTTCCGATCCCACCAATGGCTGGATTGCATGACATCTGTCCTAACGTATCAATATTATGCGTTAGGAGTAATGTTTTTTGTCCTGTGCGTGCAGATGAGAGAGCGGCTTCCGTTCCTGCGTGACCGCCACCAACCACAATGACGTCAAAATTTTCGTGATAAAGCATGAACCGACCTCAGATATTCAGATCTGTGTAAGAAATAAAAGAGTCGCATTCTACCTTTTTTATCTCCGTTAGAAAATTGATTTTGTGCTTTTACACATGATCCTTGAACCTTATAAATATATAAGATCTTTATATAGATCTTTTTATTAGATCTACTATTAGGGAAGAGGATCTTTGTGGATAAGCCTAAAATGATCAACATGATCATCACTTTCAGAGCGATCAATCCTTGTGATCAAGCATTGATCAAATCGAGGACTAGCTGGGATCAAAAACAGTACTTATTCACAGCACTAGTGATGATGCTAAGTTGTTATTGGGATAACTATAGCTTTTGCACTGGATCTTTCTATATTTATCCACAGTTGTTTTTGGTTAAAAAATCAAATGAAGTACTCGATCAAAGTTTTAAACCGGAGATGCGGCTGGTGGGATTGATCTGGACGTATTTACTTTCATCGAGGCATTTGAGAGAAGCGATCAATGCTGGCTTACTCAAGTTGAGTGTGATCAAAACACGCTTTTTTAATATCCCCTTTCTGAGAAAGGATGAACAAAAAATAATTAAATCAATATCTTAACCTTAACTATGTTTATGGTATGTATTTTGTTCGGATAAAGGATACTGGCGGCTATTTTATCTCAATTGGCTTGTTATTAATGATGTGGAAAAGTTTGGGAGCTATTTCAGGGCAGCTTTAACCACCCTGTGGGTAACTACTTATGCACAATTTGATTATGAACTGAATTGTTCAATATGCTGAGAGAGCCATTCCCCTGCGGCATCTTCAGGTACCGGATGCTCAATAATATCAATCGTATAGCAGTCAGTCAGTGGAGTTGCTCCGATATCGAGCATGAGCTCGTAAGCATGTTTTCCCGCAGCACAAAATGTGTCATAGCTGGAATCACCGATAGCGACAACAGCAAATGATAATTTGTCCGTTCTGGGTGGCGTATCCTGAAGTGCTTGAATAAACGGCTGAATATTATCAGGATATTCTCCGGCACCGTGTGTTGATGTAATGATCAGCCAGATGCCTTCTGCTGGGATATCCGCTAAATCCGGCTGATTATGGATCTCGGTTTCATGTCCTTGTTGTTGTAGTAGCTCATCAAGATGATCACCGACATATTCAGCGCCGCCTAGCGTGCTCCCCGTAATGATATGGATCATACTCATCCTCTTCACAATGGAATTTCACAAATGGAATGCTTTGATTGCTTTAGATAAAACGTATTGACACCAAATCTCATCAGAAACATGTGTCGAGATACAAATTTTCAACATAAGAGTAATCAAACCGAAGCGGGAAAGAAAGACACAACTGTATATTGTGTGGATAGGGTGAGACTAACCGGTGCATGAACGAGACCTCAGATCATGATCATCTTTGTATACTCATGTGTGTTTGGTGTGGGTAACTGTATGAGTAACAATCGAGGATCATCGTTGTGTTCTTTGTAAAACATGACGGCTTTTAAGCGGATCCATCGAATATATGATCTACTGGCGTAATTCTCATCTCTGCCGCTACTTTGATATACAGGTATCACCCTCAAACCGTGAAATCACTCGTAAAAATAGGTAATGAAGATGTTGGCCAAAGGATGACTTTCTTCGAGTCATCACTAACTTTCCTTTTTTGGGAGTCGCTGTAATCCCCGCGGCTGTTTAAGCTGAACACACGTCGGTGATCTCCGGCGTCGGGATTCGAACCCCGCATTCAAGCTTAAGGAGTATAGACGTCAGTCTGCACTGACTTTACTATACACAGTCTTGCCATATCTAATTATGGTGGGCTGAATGAGGCTGGCTTCGGTCAGACCGTTTCCTTGAGTGCGGTAGTTCGAACCCGTTCAGCTCACCACCTTCCGAGATTCGAACCTCCTCTGGTGGTGAAATCATTCATCAACTCAAGGAGAGTGAAATGTCCAGTTTCAACACCTTTACCCCTAATTTACCGCTGACCGCCCGAGGTTATCTGATCGATTTTCTCGGCCTGTGTACCGATGCCGGAACCAACCAGCACGAACTGCGAGAGGTGCTGCTGTACCTCAATAATCTGATTACCTTTGATGAAATGCAGTTACAGCAAGAGAATGGGGTGTAACCCTGAAAAGCCAAGGAGAGCGGGGCTCTCCTTTTATATGGCAATCATTGTTGGATTTTTAGCGACTGTTCCATCAGTATCTTGGAACACTGAATGCATCAGCGCTGTATCATTCAGTTGAATCGATGGTTGATGTACTCGCCTTTAAAAAATAATGGCGGTAAAGCTGATAGAATCGGGAAATATGAAGCGGTTTCTCACCCTTATACTGATGTAAAAAGTAGAAATGCCATTCTCGGCCTCTGATGTCCGGCAGCACCCGGGTTAACCCATGATCAATAAAGTGAGTCCGAACGAGAAATTCGGGTAATAGTGCAATCCCCATATCATGTAACACTGCTTCAAGCCCTGTCGATAGCGTATTTACTTTGACACAATGTTTGACAGTAATGAGTCTTTTATTTGCATGTTGGTTATCAAAAATTTCTAATTTTTTCCGGTGCCAGGCTGTCGCAATAAACTTATGTGTGACAAGATCTTCAACGCGTTTAGGGGAGCCATATTGTGCAATGTAGCGGGGAGAAGCACAGAATATTTCTGAGACTTTTCCGACGGATAAAGCCCGATAGTCGCAGTCTTTGATATTGCCGCCAAAAACAGCTGCATCCAGCTTATGTTCAATCAGATCACGCCATTTTTCTGTCACAACCACTTCTGGTACCAGTTGTGGAAACTCCAAACACAGCTGCTTGATTGCAGGCATGACAATCTCTTTTTCAGAAAAAGGCGGAACCGATACTCTAAAGTGACCACTGGGCTGGGCTTTTTTACTGTTGATTTCAGTAAATGCCATGTTCAACTGCTCATTCAATAGCTCGCTACGGATCAGTAAAGACTCTCCTACTGCTGTGAGTACGACTCCTCTTGTATTGCGTATAAGTAGCTGTTGACCGATGTCTTCTTCTAACCGTTTGATTTGCTGACTGGCAGCAGATTTACTGATACCCAGTTTTTTTGCTGCCGCTGTATAGGAACGCTTACTGGCTACTTCGGCAAAAATAAGTAGCAGGGGAGCAAGTTTTACATTGTTCATATATATAAACACTTCGTTAATATATTAGCTATTGTTTGATATTCCGCATAAAACTAAGCTAAGTCAATCCATTAACCTCGGAGGTAAACAGAATGACAAGTTTAGTGATTGTTGATTTAACTGTGCTGGATAACACAAAACTCGCGGAGTACAGCGCACAGGCAGGGGAAACATTAATCCCGTACAACGGCCGATTTATTGCCAAAGGAGAAGCCGAAACATTGCATGGCGAGCCAGAGCATGTGATGAAAGCGGTTATAGAATTTCCCGATAAAGAAAGCGCGAAGAACTGGTATTTCAGCGCTGCTTATCAAGCATTGATTCCACTGCGGGAGCAAGGGATTCGTAGCTGTTTTCAGCTTGTATAGATAGCCTCAGGGGAAGTTAAAGGGAAATTATAACTTCATCGAAAATGACAGTTCAAATGCAAAGAGGTAAGCGCCATGAGCCATGTAAGAACCACTGAGTTGCCATTACAAAGCACTCTACTTAAGAACGTGGGTTCATCTGATTTTATCGATTGCTATTGTGTGGAATCAACATTATCTCCGAGACAAGCTGCTGATATTATAACTAACTTCCCACCATGGGCCCGGTTTCTTATCAGTATCCGAAATTGTCTGACAATGCCATTTGGACTGTCCAGCCATGGCCCTGAAGCGAAAGATAAAGTGGGTTTTTTCCCTGTCGAATCAGAAAATAATACCGAGCTTATTGCAGGATTTGATGACAAACATTTGAATTTTAGAATTGCAGTGGTATCGCATCAAGGACTCGTTTATTTAGCCACATGGGTTCACCCCAATAACATTGCAGGTTCGCTTTACTTAAATGCGATTCTTCCATTTCATGTGTTGATTGCCCGGAATGCGTTGGCTCGTGTTTACTCTTGTCGCTCATAAATACAGATGTCCATCGTTGACGAAAGACGGTGACATTGTTCTTCTCGGTTCGAAAACTTCTGCGGTGATATAGCAAAGATCTCGGTTTGTCATACCAGCTTCGTATTTTGGACATTGGTAGTCTGCACTGTGGAAATAAAACTCTATTTTTTGTTCTGAATTGCCATTGGTGCGCTCATAGTGAATAGATTGTTCTTGAAGCACGGTTTCGATGGCAACGTTGAAGTGGCAGAGCAACTTTTGCTGTGCGTCTCGAGGGGATGTCGCTTTTTGTATAGATATCCATTTTCGATACGCTAATTTTATGAGACAGCCAGCTGAAACTTCAAAGTGGCTTTTAGATGGTGTTTTGGCAGGATAAATGACAGACCTGAGAACGATGGTACCGACATTGATGTCGGTACCATGGCTGGTTCAACTGAGTTAGTCGCGCTATTTGTCTTTTTTGAGTATTGCCTTGAGGGCTGTGATATTTGCGAGTGCGCCTTCGGATTCTTTTAAACGGCGGCGTTGTTCTGCAAAGTGGTCAAACTCCAATTTCGCCTTATCATCTGCGTCTTTCTTGGTGATTTTTCCCGCTCCGCTTAATACGTCCCGATCATTAAAACTTAAAAACTGGTCTAGCTTATCGGCCCAGTCCTGTAGGAATACCTGCTTGCGGCGAAGCGCTTGGTCTTCGGCAAAGTCGAGCCACATATTGACGATGCGGTTAAGCTCTTTGATTTCGTCTTCACGCAGATAGTTTTTGGCGATGGTTACATCGGTCTTACGCACTTCATCGCCTTTATAGCTAGTTAGTCCCATATCTGGCTTACTGGCATCCACGCGGCTAGCTATCAGTTCAGCGGCCGTCATGTGCGTACAGGCATAATGCAGCTTGTTCTGAATGGTTTGAAAGAAGAGGTTAGTTTCTTTGTTTGATGGCTCGTAATCGGCAGCCATGGTAAAGATTTCTTTGACTCGAAGATAAACACGACGCTCACTGGCACGGATATCGCGAATGCGTTCCAGCATTTCATCAAAGTAATCTGGCACTGCTGAGTGACCAACGGGCGGATTTTTGAGGCGCTCATCATCCATGGCAAATCCCTTAATCAGGTATTCTTTCAGGACTTGCGTTGCCCATTGGCGGAACTGTGTACCACGCTGCGAACGAACTCTGTAGCCTACAGACAGAATTGCATCGATATTGTAGTGGTCGATCTCGCGAGAGACTTGGCGAGTACCTTCCAATCGAACTATCCGGAATTTCCGGATGGTTGCGTTTTGTACAAGTTCTCCCTCGTTATAAATGTTAACAAGGTGCTCATTGATGGTGCGGACATCTTTGTCATAAAGCTCAGCCATCGCAGCTTGTGATAGCCACAAGGTGTCAGACTCAAAGCGGCACTCTACGCGAGTTGTACCATCTGCACTGGTAAATAGAACGAACTCACCATGCGGAGCTTGTGGGGTGTTATCGGTCATTGAGTCTCCTTTCAGTAATGCTGAGTTTAGGTAGTAAGATTTGGTTCATAATCACAACTCCAACATTAACGTCGCGCACATGACCCTTTCCCAATGATTGATAAATGGCGATGCATTGATGACACTCTGAAAAATGATGTGCTTACTGGTTGTTTTATCTATCTGATTATCAAGGAGATCTTTGTATTGATTCATTAATACTACTAGCCGTGGCCCTGCTTCTTTAGAAAATCTCAAGGCGATTTCAAAGTCCTTAAAGTGCTTTTCAACTCGCTTTTTCTGTGCAGGCTCCCAATAGTCAGGAGGAGAAACAAAGTATTCTATAGCGCCTGGTTCGATATCATTGCCTGGTAGATAATGAGCAAATATCCATTGATCACTGAAGTAGCGCTCGTCATCTAAGTAAGGGTGTATAATCTGCTCTACTTCGCTTTTTGCATAATCATCACCTTTTCCATCCATATTGCAATCTCGGCAGGAGGGCACTAGATTAACTGGTAGTATCGAGAACTGGGGATAGTGAGCTTTCGGCAAATAGTGATCTAAATTCCTTGGGCGACCAATCCCTCCGCAATATGGACATTTTTCATCTGCAGCAACCATCAACGAGTCATAAATAGTTCGCCCTAGCTTATCCTGATTCCTAAAGTAGCTCTCGTACAACGTTATAAACTCAGATTTATACATACCATCAATTACTAGATGGTCCTTACTTTTGGGGCCCGGTAGCGGTACTATTCTATATAGGTCTCCTTTTTGTGCGTGCTTTACATATCCAAACTCATCAATTTTAAAACGTTTAACATTGTTTAGAAGACGCTCTCGGAGCGAAGGGTTACCCGTAATTCCTTCACTGCATATATCAATGGCTTCAGCGATAGATAGTCTAGGTATATCAAGTTTTAACATCACTAACGATCTCTATCTCTATGAATAACAAGTGTTTTTAACAAGGCCCTAGCTTCAACACCAAGCTGATTATTATAATCATCTAAAATATCTTGATAAGTGCCACCTGCATTAACTGATTTGACTAACAGATCATGGAAACCTGATTTAACAACTTCCAAGCCAAATACCTCTCTCGTTAAAATGCCTACGTTTTCGCCGAATGTCTCAATGGCGGGCCTGCGTGGTTCTGTAGCCAATCTAGAACGATTTATTTTCCAGACACATTTTTTAGGAACCTCTTGAAGTACAACCGGAGAATGAGTTGCGATAATTGCGACGCCATTTCGATCAAGGAGTAGGTCTGATAATGCTCTAATAAATGCAGACAGCAATGGCGGGTGAAGGTGGCTCTCTGGCTCATCAATTAACACGAGTGTTTTTTCTTCCACTGTCGCCACCAAACGAGTGATAGTTAGCAACACGACAGCATGACCAGAACTCATTTTTTTGATAAGTTTTCGTGCTTTGCTTATGAGTACATCACCTGAGTATTCAGCGAGGCTTTTCAGCTCCATATTTGCAAAGTTTTCATCAGATTCGAGTGTATCAATGGCTTGTAGCCACCTATGCTTTTTCGACTCTTGACTAAAGCATAACTTTAGGGCGTGAAGAAAGTCTTCATGGATATCATTTAACCCTTTAAGTGACTCCCCTTCTTTTTTTAGTCCTATATAGAAATAACATGTCCCCTTGGATGGGTCGGGTTGTTCTCTAGGGGGCTCAAAAGGGTCGAATGCACTAAAGGATACTGATACTAAACTACTGAAATAGTTGGTATTGATAGGGGGTTCTCTCCAACCCTCTGCGTCATAGAACTTGGCTTCTGATAGCCCTTTACTTGTAACAGCTTCAATCATTCCATTGAGAATAGTTGTCTTCCCTACACCATTACGACCTATAAGAGCATGAATGTTTGTGCTCGGTTTTTCTCCAACTTTCACTTCAAATATCAAATCAATACCAGACATTTTGGTTTGAGCTGGTCTTCTAAACTTGAACTCAAAATTAGTGAGTGGGTTTCTTCCTTCAAGTACTCGTGTGAACTGTCCTTTAATGACAGATAAACTGACATCCCTTAGTAAAGAGGTCCTAAATACTTCCTCGTCCTGAGCTAGCGATATGAGTTCAGGAATATAGGCCATGTCCTTTAACGCACGGAGCAACGAGTTCTTAATGGTCCCAGATAGTTTCGAGATCTTTTTATAGTAATCAACGTCCATGCCAACGGAAAAATATCCATCGGGTAGCGTTTGAAATACTGAACCTAACGTTTCGTATGTTGACTTATCAGTTGTTTGTCCTTGGAAACCAATTTTGATATTTCCGATTTCGTGAATATATCCTTTTTCATCGAACAGTGATAAGTAAAACATCGTAACGAATGAAAAATCATTCCAGTGGTCAATATGAAGATAGGCGGTACTAACTCCAGATGAGGGAATTCTCTGATTTTTTTGGACGATAACAATATTCATATCACTCTCCGCTTTGGTGTTCAGATGTACCTTGCTTCATCATGTCAAAAATCAGCTCAACATAACTTGCCATTACCTGTGGGTCTTTGAGTAGCGTTCGGGCTATATCACCTTCTTTGAGCAGAGCTTGTACAACGGCTTGCTTCACCGCTTGTGGCAAGTCGCCTTTGAGGGCTATCGACTTGTCGTGCTTTTCTACTTGCTCAACCACAATTGGGTTTTGGGCGACACGCGTAATGGTGCCGTTGGCAAAGTTTCGACGGCCTGGTTCATCGCCGACATCGCCAAACAGTTCATTGAGGCGGCGAATGATATCGGCAAGAAATGCCTGTTCACGATCGGTTGGGTCGTTGTAATTCGGCCGGATAGGTTCAAGTACCTGATTCACCGCGATTGGAAGCGGCTCTTTGTCATACTTAATTTTGAACTTCTCTAACACCAGTGCACTGAGGTCGATGTTTTCTGGTGTCACCCCTTTCAATCGACGCGAAAGCAAATGGGCAAATGCGGCAAAGTTTTCCAGTTCAGGATCACCAAACTCAATCAACTGCGCCATATAGCTGTAGTACTTCACAAATCGAGCCAAGTCCGACTTAAAGCGCATCAGTGCCTCGCGCTGCTTGGTGAACTCGCTACGCTGCGATTCTGCGTAGTTCGCCGCTTTCTCATCACCCGCAAGGTACGCTTTGTTGTATTGCTGATCCCAATGGTTTGCGGCATCAACCAGCGCTTTTAGCTTAACGTTAAATATATCGGTAGGGCGTTGTGTGGCAGCAAGCAGCTTTTTGTGCGCGTGTGACTTTTTGTCGGGTGCTTGACCGAGAATCGACTTACCACGCGCTTGCTTAAACAACTCTAAATCTTGATGGTTGTAGATGCTTTGCTCATCCAGAATCTCTTTGATGTCATAGATGACGTTCACATCTTGCACTTCGTTGAGCTGCGCGCCTTTGTCGTACTTTTTGAACGCATTGAGAATGGTCTGCGGCTCATTGGCAAAATCAATCACGTAAGTGGTGTCTTTGCCTGGGTAGGTGCGGTTTAGGCGAGACAGAGTTTGCACCGCTTCTACATCTGAGATTTTTTTATCCAAATACATCGCAACCAATTTTGGTTGGTTAAAGCCCGTTTGGAACTTATTGGCGACTAACATGACGCGATATTCGGTTTTCTCAAACTCGTGGCGCAGGTCGGCCCCGTGCGTGTCTGGGTTTAAGTTGTACTCGGTGTACTCTTTATCGAAATCAATTCCTAATGGGTCTTGGCTGTCTTCATCACCCAAATCTTTACCCGGTACTTTGCCCGAGAAGGCAACCAAGGCTTGAATCCCCTCGATACCATGCTTTTTGATGTACTTATCAAAAGCGAGCTTGTATTTCACTGCCTGCGGCCTGCCTGATGTCACCACCATGGCTTTGGCTTCACCTTCCAGTCGATGGGCGATATTGGCCTTGAAGTGCTCAATAATGAATTCGACTTTTTGGCTGACCGTGGTTGGGTGCTGTGACATCCATCGCGCCAAGGCGCGACGGGCTTGTTTGCTATCTACGCGCTTCTCATCCAGATTGTTCTCACCAATTCTGTAGGCCGTATCGTAGTGGGTGTAATTCTCCAACACATCAAGAATAAAGCCCTCATCAATGGCCTGACGTTGGGTATAGAGATGAAACGATTCAGGGAGATTGTCATCTGACACCGGCTGGCTAGGGTCTTTCGGGCGACCAAACAACATTTTAGTGCTGTGCTTGGGTGTGGCGGTGAAAGCAAAGTGCGAAACGTTCTTGGGCATGGCACGCGCTTCTTGAACCTTAGTAAGAATGTCCTCAATGCTCATTTGCTCCAACTCTTGAGGGCTAAGGTTTAGCGTAAGCGCTGCGCGTAGGCCTTTAGCTGTTGAGCCAGTTTGTGAGGTGTGTGCCTCATCAATGATCACTGCAAAGTTACTCTGCGCCAAAGATTGATTGGTCAGAATCGCCTCTAACGCATACGGGAAGGTTTGAATCGTCACCACAATGATCGGCGTACCAGTTAACAGCGCTTCTGTAAGCTGCTTTGATTTCGACTCGCTGCTCTTTTCGCGGTCAATCGCCTTAATCACCCCATATTGATGATCGAGCTGCTGCACCGCATCTTGCAACTGCGAATCCAGCACGGTGCGGTCGGTCACAATGATTACGGATTTAAAGACCGCTTTACCCTCTGGGCTACGCAAGCGGATCAAATCATGGGCCGTCCAAGCAATGGTAGAGGTTTTTCCCGAACCGGCGCTGTGCTCACAAAGATACTGCATGCCTGCACCGTTCTTACGGGCATCGTCAATCATCTTGTTTACCGCATCAAGCTGATGGTAACGGGGGAAAATCTGCGTTTCTTTACGCTGAACCTTGCCATTGCTGTCGGCGACTTCTTTGGTTTCGACATACACAAAACTGTAGAAGATGCGCAGCCAGTTATCTTTTTGGCCGATCTCTTGCCAAAAATAGCTAACCGGATACTCCCCATCTTTACCCGGCAAGTTGATATGCACGGGCAAATCTGAGATAGATCCATCGTGACCTTTGTTAAAGGGCAGAAAATAAGTGTTTTCTCCCGCCAGTTTGGTTGCCATGGCAATTTCAGTATCAGACATGGCAAAGTGCACCACGGCACCGCGTTTAAAGGTTAACAGCGGCTCTTTGCGCTTGGTTTTTGGATCGACGGGCAAACGGTCTTGCTTGTACTGCGCAATGGCCGATTCTATCGACTGGGTAAAATCGGTTTTTAGCTCGGCGGTGGCTACGGGTAGGCCGTTGATAAAGAACACCAAGTCAATTTCCCACTCGCGGGTCGGGCAATATTTCAGTTGGCGTACCACGCGCAAAATGTTGTGCTCATAACGGGCAATACGCTCTTCATTGCGCGCATCTTCGGGTTTGCGTTGGCCCATGGCAATGGTGCCGCAACCTGCAATGGTAAAGCCTTTACGCAATACATTAATGGTGCCACCTGTTTTACTGGCAAGTGCTTTTTCTAAGCGCTCCAGTAGCACCTGCTCGGCATTCGCACCATGCAGTTTATTCAGTTTATGCCAGGCATCTGGCTGGGTGGCCTTTACCCAATCCATGACATCTTGCGGGTAAATTGCGCGCTGCTGGTCGTAGTGGCTGGAGTGGCCTTCTTTCCATCCATTGTTCACCAACTGCTTGGTAATATATTGTTCAAAATGCACTTCATGATGTGCTGCCATTACACCGCCTCCCTGACGTCGATTTTCCCTGTTACTGCTGCGCTGATAAGTGATGTACGGTGTTCTTTTAGAAGAACAATCGATTTATTAGTCTCTTGAATCAGTAGATCAATGTTTTTCGTTACTGCACTCAAGTAATTCGTTATTGTCTTCTGCTCATCAATTGGTGGGATAGCAATATTTGTATTAGCTAGTGAAGGAATGCTCAGGTTGTAGTTACCTACCGATGTTCTTGACTGAAATGTTAATGCTTGACGAACAGATAGTGAGTTCATCGCTTCTACTAAGAAGCTAGTATCCACTCCTAGCTTTGGTGTTAACTTTATTAGGTATGAGGCAAATAAATACTGCCCATTTGAATCAAAAAGCGCGCTTTGGCCGACCAGATTAGGGTTACCGTTAGTTCTAATGACTAAAATGTCGCCTCTTGATAAAAGGTAAGTTAAAGCATCAGCATCACTGATATTTGCATATTTGAGATCTTCAAAATCAACATTAGTACTCTTGATGTTTGGTATCCTGAGAACAGGATAGCCAACCTCAGACTGGTTACAGTCTTGAGAGGTTCCATACATAAAGTTGGAACAGATATGCTTTATCTTTTTGACTTCCCAATGCTTCGGCACTTGCCCAATCCACTCGATGCCAGAATCCTGCATCTCCACATTGGGGTTAAGCCCCTTAGTCACCACATGGCTGATCAGCGCTTGGCGTTTTTCTTTCAGTAGCTTAATAAAGGTCTGCTTTTCGTCGATAAGACTGTCGATGCGCTGGGTTTCGCGATCGAGGAACTTTTCAATCGCTTGTTGCGTTAATTCAGGTGGCAATAAAATAGGCAAGCGCTTTAATTCATCATATTTGAGTGATTGACGCATACCTGCCCCAAGGTTGTAAAAAACCTTGGTTTCATCATATGCTCGCATCAAATAATGAAGATATCTTGGCCTAATCGCATTTGGGGTAACCGCAACGTATGCCGAAGTGATAATGCCTCGTTCCGTACATTGGGCAGAGCGAAGACTGTGCTTATCGTTCTGTAAATCCGTTAGTCTAAAAATAATGTCATTTTCATTAACTATCTGATAAGTCTCGAATGACGCAGGTAGAAGTCCACCTTGTGTATCAATACTTTTGCGCTTAATACGACCAAAGCTCAACGATAAAAGGTTATCTTCTATCATTCCTTTATTTGACAGTTTTGATTCAGAGGCAACAGTGTATAAAGGGACTGATTTCCAATCCTCTGGTATAGCCTCAACCCACTTAATATCGCTACCAGCATATTTTTGATAAGGCGTGATCATTCCGCCACCTCATTGAGCAGTGCCTGAATGCGCGCTTCACATGCCTTTAGCTCGCTGTCAATTACCCCCAAATCGCGTGGCGGCACGTACTGGTAGAAATAGCGGTTAAAGTTAATTTCATAACCGACAATGCCCACTTCTCCGTCTTTTTCATCACGCACTGAGTGATCAATAAAGGCATCCGGTACATGTGGCAGCACCTCTTGTGCAAAGTAATCTTCAACGTCGCGATCAAAAGGGACGCTTTCTGTATCTTTAAGTTTCGGGTCGGCAATCACTTGGCCTTTTTCATCCAACGCAGGCTCGAATTGCGGATCTATCAACATAAAGTGCGCAGTTAAGGCCGCAGCCAGTGCCTTCGGGCACTTCCCAAAGTCATTCTTATTGTTATTTTGCTTAACCGCCAAACCCGCCCATTCATAAGGCTGAAGGCCAAGGTTATCGGTGAGGAGTTGTACCCACGCCGCTTGTTGTTCTGGTTTGAGCTTTTGGAACGCGGCTAAGTTTTTGAGTAGGGCTATGCCATCCTGCGTAATGTTGAGTTTGGCACGCAGCGGACGCTGAATGGTCACTTTGCGATAGGCAAAATCGGTAGTGTTAAAAATTTTGCAGTTGTCGCTGGCTTCAAAACTATCGTAAGCGCGCATAATATCGTCAATCTGTTCGTCACTGAGGTATTTGCGCTTACTACCTTGTGATTTGCGCATTGGTGACCAAATGTCTGCCAAGTTAATCAGTTGCACCTGATTCTTGCGTCTTGGCTCTTTATGGTTAGACAAAATCCAGATGTAGGTGCCAATTCCGGTGTTGAAGAACATATCGGTTGGCAGGGCAACAATCGCTTCGACTAAGTCTTGTTCTAGCAGCCAACGGCGGATTTCTGATGGGCCTGAGCCTGCATCGCCGTTAAACAGTGGCGAGCCTGAGAGCACGATGCCGACGCGGCCACCGCCGTTTTCCGGCGTTTCCATTTTTGATACCAAGTGCAACAAGAACAGCATGGAGCCATCAGAAATACTGGGTAGACCAGGACCAAAACGCCCTGCGTATTTGAGCTGTTTATGCTCACGTTCCACTTCTTTTTTAGCTTTTTCCCACTTAATGCCAAATGGCGGGTTGGCAAGGCCGTAGTGGAACTTGTCGGCACGTAACTGATCATCTGATAGGGTGTTGCCTTGTTTGATGTTGTTGGCATCAAAGCCACGGATCATCATATTGGTCAGCGCCATAGCATGGGTCGCTGGGTCGAGCTCTTGACCAAAAGGCACGACTTTAGCGCTGCTGCCCATTTCTTCAATTTGGCTGATAGCATCGGAAAGGAAACCGCCCGTACCACAGGTCGGGTCATAGATGGTGCGGATCACACCTTTTTCACTAAAGATATCTTCATCCGCCGCCAGCACCAGTTTGGTAGCTAGACGCACGGCATCACGCGGGGTCATAAATTCCCCCGCCTTTTCATTGACCGAGCTGGCGAACTTGAAAATCAGCTCTTCATAGGCATCTGACAATACGCGATCAGACACCACATCAGGATGCAGGTCGAGATTGGCAAAGTAGCTCACCATGCGGTAGAGCAGCTTGGCTTTTTCCAGATCTTCTATGGTTTGACCAAATTTAAACTCATCAAAAATGGTACGAACGTTTTTGCTGAACTGGCTGATGTAGTGTTCTAGGTTGTCGCCTGTGTCTGATGCGCCTAAGGTTTCGAGGCTGTATTCACTGGTGTTGTAAAAGGCGAATCCCGCAACTTCTGGCAACACTAAACCAAGGTCAATGCCCGATTGTTTCTCGGCCAGATAGAACTTGCGTACTTCTTCACTGGTGGGTTCCAACACGCATTCAATACGACGCAGTAGCAAAAAGGGCAGGATAATGCGTGCAAAGTCGGTGTGTTTGAAATCACCCCATAGGTCGTCTGCCATACGCCAAATAGCACTGGAGAGTTTGGCGCTTTGTTCTTTGTCTTGTAAGTTCATTGATACTGCCTAAATAAAGTTAAATCGTTAAAAATCAGTGTTTGGTTTGGTTGTTATTTTGTCTGCTAGTTAAGCGTTTCGGCTAAAGATGGCTTGCCAACGACAAAACGCATTGCGGTGCCTGTCGGTCCACTGGGTGCAAATCACGTAGGTTTTTTCATCTCGCTGGGCCACTTTAGTGGTGGAGTAGCGGTTTCGCTCTTTGGCATCTTTGGCTGCACTGCGAATGTCTTCTGGCCGTGGTGATTTAGCCAGTTTGAGCACCGGGAATGACAACCCGAAGGTGTTGCGACAATAGGTTAGCTGCGTGAGGTTTTCTATTTCACTCTGTGGTAGAGCGTGTTCAACTAGGTCTTGGATAGCTTCGGTTATCTCGGCATTGCTGATTTTGTTTTGTGCTTGGCTGTGTGAGGCCTCCTGCGCTTCTGCTTCATTTTCAAGGGCAACAGAAAACGGAAAGCCTTTGGCCTGAACGGACTTTGCTAGAAATACGTTGATGGCCTGCTCAATCGGTAAACCTAATTCAGCAAAGATACTCGTAGCTTTTTCAAGTAGTTGAGGGTCTATCTTGGTTGCTTTCATATGAATTCACAAAACCTACAAATTGTAATTTTTGTATCTTAGCGGGTTTGGTGTGTAGTGGCGAGTGCTTGGGTCAAAAAAGCGAGAAGAAATGGGTGTAGTGATTGCTTTGGATGAGGGAGGTGTACCGTTTTCGTCAAATCGGTACAGTTAGGTAACGTGCTATAACAATGTGTTACATTGATTGGTCAGTTTAACTGTACCGTTTTAGGTGTACCAGACAAAAGCGGTACACTTGGTTGTTCTATCCGTTCAAAGCTTCATGTTTTGCTACTTTCACATGTGAAAGTGAGTCTCTAATCACAATGCGTTAACCATGGTGAACAGCTTAACGCATAGCGCTTTGTGGCTTGATGAATAACGCTGAAGTAACGCCTAATCACATTACCGCATCATTATCTGCTTCTGTAACACTAAGCCATGAATTTGACAGGCTTATTTTCACGCCAAACTGCCCAAAATGGGCCTGAGCACCGCGCGCCTTTGCGTTGCTCATCCTACAAGCTATTCCTTGATTATTCATTAGCTATCAGGAGTAGTTATGACCGAACAAAAACAATCAAATCAGCTATTAAGCTATCAAGAAGTCTGTCAGCTAACTCAGCTGTCTCAGGCAACCATTCGCCGTTATGTGAAAAATGGTTCTTTTCCTTCTCCAGTGAATTTATCGCCTGGTGCTCGAAGTGTGAGATTTCGTGTTGAAGATGTGCAGAAGTGGCTTTTGAGCCTGTGATAGGGGGTCATATGAAGTTTCGTCATCATCATGATCAACTACAGTATTTCTGCCGTGAGCGAGGCTGGCGTTCGTTGAGCTCTTCGGTCAAGGTTCTTGCTAGAACGCGTTCACCTGATCGGAAGTCAGGGTTCAGTGCTTGCATTGAAATCATCAATATGGACAGGCAGACGATCCGAATGATAGTGCCTGCCAGAAAGATTATGGGAGGGGCCAACTATCAGCTAAGAGATGAATTATTCGATACCGGTTTTTGGCTGGAGCCTGAACAAACTGCATGGAATATGGTCCAGCGCTATTTGCGGGATGAGCTCAAAGCGGCGGAAACGGCCTTTTGTGTCACAAGAACAGGTTGGCATAACAAGGTGTTCGTTACTCCGGAGAACAGTTTCGGACGGTCAGATGAGTCCTACTACTTTTCTGGTGGTATGGCTGATTCACTCTGTTTGGCAGAAGGGAGCTTAGCGGAATGGCAAAGTGAAGTCGGTTCTTTGTTGATCGGTAACCCCTTGCTCATATTTTCTGTTGGAGTTGCGTTGGCCGCGCTGCTGCTCAAGCCTGTTGGAATGGAAAGTGCAGGATGGAGCCGTCTTCGTCGGGTAAGTCTGTCACATCGTTTTTCGCGGCGTCTGTTTATGCTGATAAGTCTTATATCAAGTCTTGGAAAACAACCGCCAACGGATGTGGGAAACAGGCGGCTTGGCGAACGTTGACATTGAGCAATGGATAAGTTGGCCTGACAGAGCTGATGGAGTCCTCTGGCTATCAAGTGAAAGCGGGTTATCGCGAATAATACCTTCTCGATGGGCTTCGTTGATCGTCGCTCGAACTTTATTGAAGTAGGAGCTTTGTGTGTTGCGAGATAACGCTGTGTCACTCTTGGTTTTCGCTTCATTGGTTAGGTAATACTTAAACCCGTCTAACCAGTCTTTATCCAGCTCATCAAAGCTAAGATCATGTTTCCCGCAGTAGAACAGCAGATGCTTACGAGCTGAAAGCCAGATCGAGTGGTTGGAGGTTGAAGTGGTTTGTTCTTTGATATCAACTTGCCGTTGAAAGTAATCAATGAAGCTAACTGAACGCTTGGTTCGATCCTCAAATCCGTGCTTCTGAGATTGCCACTCAACCAGTCGTTTACTCTTAATGGTTTCGGCGAGAAGCATATGTTCTTTGTTGTGTTGGCGCTGGGTGGGTGTTTTAGGTTTGTCATAGACAAAAAGATCTAGCACTTCGTGTTCACGTTTTCGTTGACGAGATCCGTTTGATTTAATGGTATAACCGTGGTCATAAATGAGACGCAATGTTCGCGTTCCATCTGCTTTAAGTGCCCGTTTTTCAATGAAAATTTTCATGTTTGTCCCCAATTGGTCCCCAATACGGCATTTATCATGTCATTGGGGACCAACTGGGGACTAGATTTAGCAATTAACGGCAATAGATGGAAACAAACGGCAAATGAAGATCTAATAAAATCAGTGTTTTATCTACCGTTGTTTGCTGTTGTTTTCCGTTATTTGCCCACTTTACTTCCCGATACAGAAACTCGAAAAGATCCGTCCCAGTAAGTCATCAGAACTAAACTCACCGGTGATCTCATTGAGATGCTGCTGGGTGATGCGCAGTTCTTCAGCGAGGATTTCTCCGGCCATGTAGCCTTCGAGTTGTTGCTGACCAATGGCGAGGTGCTCGGCGGCTTTATCCAGCGCATCGAGGTGGCGGCGGCGGGCCATGAAGCTACCTTCTTGGCTACCGGTGAAGCCCATACAGTCTTTGAGATGGTTTCTCAAGGCTTCGACCCCTTCGCCGGTTTTTGCTGACAGGCGGATCAATGTTGGGTCATTGACGTGGCAGATCCCCATCGTTTCGTTGGTTTGATCCGCTTTATTACGGATCACCGTCATGCCGATGCTTTCCGGTAGACGATCAACGAAATCCGGCCAGATCTCTTTGGGATCGGTTGCGTCGGTTGTGGTGCCATCCACCATGAACAAAACGCGATCGGCTTGTTTGATTTCATCCCAAGCGCGCTCAATCCCGATGCGTTCGACTTCGTCTGAAGCTTCCCGCAGCCCTGCGGTATCGATAATGTGCAGTGGCATACCGTCAATGTGAATATGCTCTCTCAGCACGTCCCGGGTGGTGCCGGCGATATCTGTGACAATCGCGGATTCTTTACCGGAGAGTGCATTGAGCAGGCTGGATTTGCCGGCATTGGGGCGTCCGGCAATGACGACTTTCATGCCTTCACGCATCAGAGCGCCTTGGCTGGCTTCGCGCCGGACCATATTCAGGTTATCGATAATCGTTTGCAGATCGCCTGCCACTTTACCATCAGCCAGAAAGTCGATCTCTTCTTCAGGGAAATCAATCGCAGCTTCAACATAGATTCGCAGATGGATTAAAGACTCAACCAGCGTATGAATTCGGGTCGAGAATTGCCCTTGCAGCGATTGCAGGGCTGATTTGGCTGCCTGTTCTGAACTGGCATCGATCAAATCGGCAATGGCTTCTGCTTGTGCGAGATCCAGTTTATCGTTGAGGAAAGCGCGTTCTGAGAACTCTCCGGGACGCGCTGTGCGAATACCGGGAATAGTGAGAATCCGGCGGATCAGCATATCCATGACGACGGGACCACCGTGTCCTTGGAGCTCAAGAACGTCTTCACCGGTAAACGAATGGGGATTGGGGAAAAACAAGGCGATTCCCTGATCCAACTGGGTGCCGTCTTCATCCTGAAAGGGAAGATATTCTGCATATCGGGCCCGGAGCGTTTTTCCCGTCACGGCTTTGGCGACGTCAGCCGCTTTCGGGCCGGATACACGAATGATTCCGACACCGCCACGGCCTGTCGGTGTTGCCTGTGCAACGATTGTGTCTGTAGTCATAGTGAATTGGTCTGTTCAGTCAAAAAGGCAGTATCCCTCATGGATTGTCATGATGGATCGTATGATGGGCATTGTAATCAGCCGCTAATAAAAAGGCGACCCTTTGGCCGCCTCTTTTCGCACTGTTCCGGTTTACTTCTTCGAGTGTAAACCTTTTTTCTCCAGCGCTTTGTAAATCACCATTTGCTGGATCAGGGTCACGATGTTTGACACCAACCAGTACAGCACCAGACCGGATGGGAAGAACAGGAAGAAAACCGTAAATGCGACTGGCATAAAGGTCATGATCTTCTGTTGCATCGGATCGGTAACCGTTGTCGGGCTCATTTTCTGCAACATAAACATACTGGCACCCATCAAAAGTGGCAGGATGTAGTATGGGTCTTGGGCAGACAAGTCGTGAATCCAACCAAAGAACGGCTGGTGGCGCAGTTCAACAGATTCCATCAGCGCCCAGTAGAGCGAGATGAAGATCGGCATTTGCAGAAGAATCGGGAAACAGCCGCCCAGCGGGTTCACTTTTTCTGATTTATATAACGCCATCATTTCCTGGCTCATGCGTTGGCGGTCATCACCAATGCGTTCACGCATTGCTTGCAACTTCGGTTGCAGCATGCGCATTTTGGCCATGGAAGTGTACTGAGCTTTGGTCAGTGGGTACATTACACCACGGACAATAAAGGTCAGACAGATAATCGCGATACCCCAGTTAGAGACAATACCCTGAATAAAGGAAAGCAGGCTATGCAGTGGTTTGGCAATAAACCATAACCAGCCGTAATCTACTACGAGATCCAGATTTGGCGCGGTTGCTGCCATCTGGTTTTGCAGTTTAGGGCCAATCCATAGCGTTGCATTAAAGTCTGTGCTTTCACCTGTTGCGATGATCCGGTTTGGTTCTCTGATCCCGATATCACCAATATTACGGTTGGCCATTACCCGAGAAAAGAGTTTCGTATCCGGTGCCTGACGTGGAATCCACGCTGCAGCAAAATAGTGTTGGATCATTGCTGCCCAGCCTTGACCATTGTTCAAGGTCTCATTGAGTGCATGATCTTTCATGTCACTAAAGCTGAACTTTTTGTAGCGAGTATTTTCCGTCGAGTACGCACCACCATGGTATGTTGACATGGCAAAGCTACTTCCGGTTGCTTCCAGTGTCTGACGCAGATGCGCATACATGCCGACAGCAGCATTTTGGCCTGACTGGTTATTGACGTTGAAATCAACATCAATCGCATAGCTGTTCCGTTTCAGGATAAATGTTTTGGTATAGGTAATGCCGTTCGCCTGATAAGTCAGCGGGACGCGAACCTCATCTTGACCATCTGCCAGTTGATAATTATTTTGGGCAACTTGGTAAGTTGGGCGACCGTCTCTTTTATCGATCCCTTGCGGACCAATCAGACCACTCTGAGCGATAAACTGAAAATCACTGTTCTTTTTCAGCAGCGCAAAAGGTTGATCGGAATTCAGTTCTTTGGAGTATTGATTCAGTTTTGCAGAGATTACGTCACCGCCTACCGTATTGATGGAAAGCGTGAGAACGTCCGTTTTCACGGTCACTATTTTTCCTGCAACATCCTGAGTTGATACTGATTCAAACTCATCAGAGCTTTGAGGAGCAGCAGGAACTGAACTACTTGATTGTGTCTGCTCAACCGCAGTTGGTGCAGGATTCTGTGCTACTTGCCATTTCTGGAACAGTAAGAAAGAAACCAGCGCCAAAGCGATTAACAGGATATTACGTTGAGAATCCATCGTTATTTATCTCTGTCTTGTCTTGGGTTAGGTGGAACGGGGTCATAGCCCCCTTCATTCAGAGGGTGGCATTTTAATAGACGTTTGCCTGATAACCAACATCCTTTTACAAAACCGTGAGCTTTCAATGCTTCTATCGCATATCGGGAGCAGGTTGGTGTAAATCGGCAACGTGGTCCTAACAGAGGGCTAATCAGCCATCTGTATAGATAAATCAGTCCGATGACTAACCACGATAAGGGCGAGACAGGCGTTGCCATAGTTTATCAAACAGCTTTGTTATTTCGTCATTGCTGAGTTCCTGAGCGCTTTTTTTCGCAATCACGACAAAGTCTTTGTGCGGTAATTCGTGCTGCTTCAGGCGAAAACTTTCCCGAGCAAGTCGCTTAAAACGATTGCGGCCTACGGCAGTTTTTATCTGTTTTTTCGGAACGGCTAATCCCAGTCTTGGGTGAGATAAAGCGTTTTTACGGGCAATGATGGTAAAATGAGGCGAGCCAGCACTACGAGCTTGCTGGAATACATATCGGTAGTGTTCGGGAGTTAACAAACGTAACTCCCGACGAAAAGCGTACTTGTTCAAAATAAGTCAGATTATTTTGACAGGCGTGCACGGCCTTTCGCACGACGTGCGTTAATTACTTTACGACCGTTCTTAGTTGCCATACGGGCACGGAAACCGTGAGTACGTTTGCGCTTCAGAACTGTAGGTTGAAAAGTGCGTTTCATTGTTTTTACCTTACTGATCAGTAGTTTCTAGGTTCTTGTTAAACCCGGTGTTGGGCTCTTTCTGCCTCTTTTACAAGAGGGAAAATTCCGACACCTTGCAACAAAGAGGCGGAATTGTAATCACTGCCACCGAAGGTGTCAATAATTGGGGAAACGAAGCGCCAGAATCTCTGGCTTATAAATTGCTTTTATCTCTGTTTTCAAGAACCGATGTTTTCAAGAACGGATATAAAAGCAAAGCCGCTTCATTTCAATTTGGTCGGGCGATTATACGTTGTACGGATAAAATCTCAAGGATCCTTATTGGATCCCGACCTGATTTAAGAATTTCTTCAAGCGGATATCCTGTGGATTATCGAAGATATCCTGTGGAGATCCTTGTTCAACAATTTTGCCTTCAGCCATAAAGATCACGCGATCCGCGACTTCTTTGGCAAATTGCATCTCATGGGTGACCACCAGCATGGTTTGATGAACCCGGGCCAGTTTTTTCATTAAACTCAGCACTTCGCCCACCCACTCCGGGTCGAGCGCTGATGTTGGTTCATCGAATAATAGTAGTTCTGGCTCCTGAGCCATTGCCCGGCCAATTCCCACTCGCTGTTGCTGACCACCGGAAAGTGATGCCGGATATTGATCACCTTTATCCCCAAGCCCGATGTCGTTGAGAATCTGCTGAGCACGCTCATAAGCCTGATCTTTTTTCCAGCCGAGGACAGTGATCAATCCTTCCGCAATGTTTTGTTTTGCGGTGAGATGGGCAAACAGAGCATAGTTTTGAAAGACGAATCCGGTTTTGCGTCTCAGTGCCAGCACATCATTTTTATTCGGATTGGTACTATCGACACTCACATCACCAATGGTAATCGTGCCTTGGTCTGCACTCTCAAGAAAATTCACACAGCGCAGCAGTGTTGATTTACCGGTGCCACTCGATCCGATGATGACAATGATTTCACCTTGATTGATTTCAAGATCAATCCCTTTGAGAATTTCACTCTCTCCGAAACGTTTATGAATATTGGTTAACTTGATCATCTCATATACGCCTTATTGAGTTTGTGTTCTGCCCAGCTCTGGACCCGGGTCAGGATAATGGTGATTCCCCAGTAAATGAAAGAGACGGCGAGGAAGGCTTCAAAGTAATGAAAGCTGGAAGAGGCTTCCATTTGTGCTTTCGCCATGATTTCAGCAACCCCGAGCGTAAATGCCAGTGAGGTTGATTTGATCATATCGATGAAATAGTTCATCAGAGAAGGTAAAGCGATCCGGGTGGCTTGCGGCAGAATGATACGACGCATCGACTGAGTGGTCGTCATACCGATAGACAGACTCGCTTCCATTTGGCTTCTGTCCACGCCAATAATTGCAGCGCGGATGGTTTCCGCCATGTAGGCCGAAAAGTGAAGTGCCAAACCGAGTATTGCTGCGCTGTAGGCATCCATACCAGTCATGATCGGGAAAATTTGCGGTAATCCATAATAAAAGAGGAAAAGCTGGACCAGCAGCGGTGTGCCTCGAAAATAGCTGATATAAAGTTGGCAAATCTGATCGAGAACAGGGATACGGAAGACTCGGATATTCGCAATGATGACCGATAAAATGATGGAAAGTATCATGCCCCAGCAGGCTAACTCTATTGTAATGCCGAGATATTTAAGCAGGATTGGCATCAGCTCCAGCATATATTGAAAATCAAAACCCATAATGTGTGTCTTCTGTTTTATCAGGAAATCAACAACTGGCAGAGGTCAGTGATTCCTGAATATTGGTGTCAATGCATCTGTGTGTTTAAAAATAAACCCACTGTGCTGGTTCAGACAGTGGGTTTATTTGGTGTCATGATTCATCAGGAATCATGCCGATGGTTCATTATCTTTGTGTAATGTCTGTGTTGAACCATTTTTCTGAAATCTTGCTCAGAGTTCCGTCAGCGCGCATGTCTGCGAGTGCTTTGTTGACTTCACCCTGAAGCTTCTTACCTTTTTCATTATTGAGGAAAGGCCAGGCATTCTCAATAGTTTCGAATGGTTTTCCTGCCAGTTGGAGTGGTAACCCGGATTTTTGAATCACTTCCAGAATAGAAAGACGATCCATGACAAAGGCATCGATTCGACCCAAAGCAACATCCTGTTCAAAGCTTGAGTCATAAGTTTTGATGTTGATTTGATTGTCTTTATCGTGCTCACGCAACAGTTGCTCAAAGTTGGAACCTAAATTGACCGCAACGGTTTTGCCTTTCAGGTCATCCAGACTGTGGATGGTATTATTCCCTTTGCGTACAGCTATCTGTGCACCATCAATCACGTACGGGTCTGAAAATAGATATTTTTGTTTGCGAGCATCCGTGATCGTGATCTGGTTTGAGATCGTATCAACTCGTCCGGTTTCCAATAGACCAAACAGACCAGAGAAGCTTGCTGTAACAAATTCCACTTGATAGTCGTTGCGCTTGGCTATTTCTTTCCATAGATCAACTTCAAATCCTTGTAGTTCATCTTTTTTGACAAACGTGAACGGGAAGTAGCGGCCGGACATGCCAACTTTAACTTCTGTTGCTGCATGGACATTGATTGTTGTAAAAGCGAGAGCCGCAATTGCAGCAATAAACCATTTTTTCATGTTGATCTCCAAAATCTTTCGGGCGACTATTTTAATGACATATAGCATAACAAAAGAAATAACCATAAGTTATGGGTCATAACCTATAATAAAATATGCGCTTTTATTCATATATTTGTTTCTTATCACGCTCTTTCACGGGATTCGACAGCGGTTCAATTTCACAAAGTGTGATTGTGCTAAGCTGGGGATAACTTTGTAAGATCCACGCTTTTGTGCACGTACATGTGGGTAAACTAGGGACATTTAGGGTAGATCCAAGAATAAATTGGCCAAAAAGTGTGAATAACTTGGATCTAGTTTACAGGATTGACGATCAATTACTGGCGATCTTGAAGATCAACAGGTAGAATTGCCAGTCTTTATCGATCATCTAATCAGAGTGAGGGAACAGTGTCATCTTCTCTTTGGTTGCAATGTTTGCAACAGCTTCAGGAAGAGCTTCCTGCGACAGAATTCAGTATGTGGGTTCGACCGCTGCAAGCCGAGCTCAATGACAATACTCTCACTTTATTCGCCCCAAACCGTTTTGTGCTTGATTGGGTACGAGATAAGTATCTCAATAGCATCAATCGCCTTCTCAACGAGTATTGTGGGAGTGATATTCCAAGTTTGCGTTTTGAAATTGGCAACCGTCCGGTTGATGAGCAGAAACGCACACCGATACGTACACCGGCAGATGTTGCGGCCGAGTCCTCAGCGCCAGCCCGACTGCAAGCCAGAAAACCGGTTCATAAAACTTGGGATGATGATTCGGCACCGATCGAGATTAATTACCGATCGAATATGAACCCGAAGCATAAGTTCAATAACTTTGTTGAGGGTAAATCGAACCAGCTTGGTCTCGCAGCGGCAAAACAAGTCTCTGATAATCCGGGAGCAGCTTATAACCCCCTCTTTTTATACGGTGGTACCGGTTTAGGTAAAACGCACCTGTTACATGCGGTTGGCAATGCGATCGTTGATCATAATCCACAAGCAAAAGTGGTTTATATGCATTCTGAGCGGTTTGTGCAGGATATGGTAAAAGCGCTGCAAAACAATGCTATAGAAGAATTTAAACGTTACTATCGCAGTGTCGATGCCCTTTTGATCGATGATATTCAGTTTTTTGCCAACAAAGAGCGTTCTCAGGAAGAATTCTTCCATACTTTTAATGCGTTACTTGAAGGTAATCAACAAATCATTCTGACTTCAGATCGTTATCCGAAAGAGATTCACGGGGTAGAAGATCGTCTTAAATCCCGCTTTGGCTGGGGCTTGACGGTGGCGATCGAACCTCCTGAATTGGAAACGCGAGTCGCCATTTTGATGAAGAAAGCAGAAGATCACCAGATCCATCTGGCTGATGAGGTTGCTTTCTTTATTGCCAAACGACTGCGTTCAAATGTCCGTGAGCTGGAAGGTGCGCTGAACCGTGTCATTGCCAATGCTAACTTTACCGGTCGGCCAATTACGATTGACTTTGTTCGTGAAGCTTTGCGTGATTTATTGGCTTTACAGGAAAAATTGGTCACGATTGATAATATCCAGAAAACCGTGGCTGAGTATTATAAAATCAAAGTTGCAGATTTACTGTCGAAGCGTCGTTCACGTTCGGTTGCCCGGCCTCGTCAATTAGCGATGGCGTTGGCGAAGGAACTGACCAACCATAGCTTGCCGGAAATCGGTGATGCGTTTGGCGGACGTGATCATACGACGGTTCTTCATGCTTGTCGGAAGATAGAGCAACTCAGAGAAGAAAGTCATGATATCAAGGAAGACTATTCTAATTTGATTCGGACGCTCTCTTCTTGATGTTTCTCGGGAATAAATAGTCATACAGAACAAATAGCACGGTGTCGGTCGATCCCCCCGACCAGATCGGTGGGGTGACATATAATAAAGAGCGAACTATGAAATTTACCATTGAACGTAGCAATTTGATTAAACCGCTTCAGCAGGTATCCGGAACGGTTGGCGGACGGACAACGTTGCCGATCCTCGGTAATCTGTTGTTGGCGGTTGAAGGTGATACCCTCATGCTGACGGCCACCGATCTGGAAGTTGAATTGGTTGGTAAAATTGCTCTGGAAGGTGATGTGGAAACGGGCCGTGTGACTGTGCCAGCCCGCAAACTACTCGATATTTGTCGCGGACTTCCTGATGATGCAATGATTTCCATTTTATTGGATGGTGATCGATTACTGATTCGTTCTGGTCGCAGCCGTTTTTCTTTGGCAACGTTGCCGGCAAAAGATTTCCCCAATATTGAAGACTGGCAGAGTGAGTTATCGCTCACTTTGTCGCAGGCGGACTTACGCGGACTCATCGAAAAAACGCAATTCTCGATGGCCAATCAGGATGTTCGCTATTACCTCAACGGGATGTTGTTTGATATTGAAGAGACAACATTGCGTTCAGTGGCAACCGATGGTCACCGTATGGCCGTTGCTCAAGTTGCCTTATCCGAATCATTGGCGGCACAACAAATTATTGTGCCGCGCAAAGGGGTTCTCGAACTGGTTAAGTTGCTTGATATGCCGGAACAGCCGGTTGTCGTGCAAATCGGTAGCGCGAACGTTCGTGTTGAAGTAAATCAGTTTATTTTTACCTCCAAATTGATCGATGGTCGTTTTCCTGATTATCGTCGAGTGTTGCCTCAGAGTACCAATAAAATGCTGGTGGCTGCTTGTGATGTCTTGCGTCATGCGTTTTCTCGCGCTGCGATTCTGTCCAATGAAAAATTCCGCGGTGTCCGCTTGAATATTGATGGTAGTGATATGCGAATCACTGCGAATAACCCGGAGCAGGAAGAAGCGGAAGAATTGTTGGATGTTCATTTTGAAGGTGAGCCGATTGAGATTGGCTTTAACGTGAGTTATGTGCTGGATGTCCTCAATACATTGAAGTGCGATAATGTCCGAATGTCGATGTCAGACTCGAATGCCAGTGCTTTGATCGAAAATGTTGAAGACGACAGTGCCATGTATGTTGTCATGCCGATCCGGTTATAAGTCTGATCAGACAATCAATGCATTCAAACGATAGATTGAAGTATGCCACTTTCGCGCTTAATGATTCAGCAATTTAGGAATATCAAAGCCTGTGATATCTCATTATCATCAGGCTTTAACTTTCTTATCGGGGCCAATGGAAGCGGTAAAACCAGCGTACTTGAAGCGATTTACATGCTGGGCCATGGTCGTTCGTTTAAAAGTAGTTTAACCGGCAGAGTGATCCAGAATGAGTGTCAGGAGCTGTTTGTTCACGGGCGTTTTTTGAACCCCGACCAAATTGAGATACCGATTGGCATTAATAAGCAGCGCGATGGCTCGGTTGAGGTTAAAATAGGGGGTCAGTCCGGACAAAAATTGGCTCAGTTGGCGCAGGTATTACCCCTGCAATTGATTCATCCCGAAGGCTTTGAGTTACTGACGGATGGTCCGAAACAGCGACGGGCATTTCTCGACTGGGGGGTATTTCATTCCGTAGTGGCTTTTTTTGAGGCATGGGGTCGCTTTCGTCGTCTGAATAAGCAACGTAATGCGTTACTTAAAACGGCGACGGGCTACCGAGAACTCAAATATTGGGATGCAGAACTGTCGCATCTGGCGGAGCAGATTGATGTATGGCGTGCCGATTATGTGGCGCAAATCAAGCCCGTGGCAGAAGCTTTATGTCAGTCATTTTTACCGGAATTTAAAATCCAGTTACAATACTATCGTGGCTGGGAAAAAGAGACGTTATATCAAACGCTTCTCGAAAGAAATTTTGAACGCGATAAACTGTTGGGTTACACATTCAGTGGGCCGAATAAAGCGGATTTAAGAATAAAAGTGAACGGTACACCGGTTGAGGATGTTTTGTCGCGCGGTCAGCTTAAGTTGATGGTTTGTGCCCTAAGGGTTGCACAAGGACAACACTTAACATCCTTAACGGGTAAGCAATGTATTTATCTCATTGATGATTTTGCTTCTGAGTTGGACAGTGAGCGCCGTAAAAGGTTGGCAGACTGTTTAAAAGCAACCGGAGCGCAAGTTTTTGTAAGCTCTATTACCCGAGATCAGGTGGATGACATGTATATGTCAGACAGCAAATTGTTCCATGTGGAACAAGGCCGGATAGAGCAAGGATAAAAAATAAAGAGAGTAACTCATGTCGAATAATTACGATTCATCGAGTATTAAAGTACTGAAAGGTCTGGACGCAGTCAGAAAACGTCCGGGGATGTACATCGGCGACACGGATGATGGTACGGGTCTGCACCACATGGTCTTTGAGGTGGTAGATAACTCAATTGATGAAGCGTTAGCGGGTTACTGTAAAGATATCGTCGTGACGATTCACGAAGATAACTCCGTCTCAGTCAGTGATGACGGCCGTGGTATTCCGACGGAGCTTCACGAAGAAGAAAATGTTTCTGCGGCAGAGGTTATTATGACGGTGCTGCACGCCGGCGGGAAATTTGACGATAACTCGTACAAAGTTTCCGGTGGTTTGCACGGTGTCGGTATCTCGGTTGTGAACGCGCTGTCTGAAAAGGTTGTCCTGACGATTCATCGTGGTGGTCACATCTATACTCAGACCTATCGTCACGGTGTCCCTCAGGCACCGCTGGCAGCCGTTGGCGATACCGAAAAATCCGGCACGATGGTCCGGTTCTGGCCGAGTAACGAAACATTTACCAATACCGAGTTCCACTATGAGATTCTAGCCAAGCGTCTGCGTGAGCTGTCTTTCCTCAACTCCGGTGTGTCAATCAAGCTGAGTGACGAGCGTGATAGCAAACAGGATCACTTCATGTATGAAGGTGGTATCAAGGCATTCGTTTCGCACCTGAATCGCAATAAAACCCCGATCCACGACAGAGTTTTCCACTTCAATCAGGAGCGGGAAGATGGCATTACGGTTGAAGTCGCAATGCAGTGGAATGACAGTTTCCAAGAAAGTATTTTCTGCTTTACCAATAATATTCCTCAGCGTGATGGCGGAACGCACATGGCCGGTTTCCGGGCTGCATTGACTCGGACGCTGAACACATTTATGGATAAAGAAGGCTTCAGTAAGAAAGAGAAAACCGCAACATCCGGTGATGATGCCCGTGAAGGTCTGACAGCTGTCATCTCAGTGAAAGTGCCGGATCCTAAATTCTCCAGCCAAACAAAAGACAAACTGGTTTCTTCAGAGGTGAAATCTGCGGTTGAAACCACAATGGGTGAAAAATTATCTGAGTTTCTGATTGAGAACCCGAACGAAGCTAAAATCGTTTGTTCGAAAATCATCGATGCTGCTCGTGCCCGTGAAGCGGCTCGCAAAGCGCGCGAGATGACTCGCCGTAAAGGTGCGTTGGATCTTGCTGGTCTGCCGGGCAAACTGGCGGACTGTCAGGAAAAAGACCCGGCCCTTTCTGAACTCTATATTGTGGAGGGTGATTCGGCTGGTGGCTCTGCCAAACAAGGCCGTAACCGGAAGAATCAGGCAATTTTGCCGCTGAAAGGTAAAATCCTTAACGTTGAAAAAGCCCGTTTTGACAAAATGTTGTCTTCTCAGGAAGTTGCCACGCTGATCACTGCATTGGGTTGTGGCATTGGTCGTGACGAATATAATCCGGACAAACTGCGTTATCACAACATCATTATCATGACTGATGCCGACGTTGATGGTTCGCACATCCGTACCTTGTTGTTGACCTTTTTCTATCGTCAAATGCCTGAGTTGATTGAGCGGGGTTATGTTTATATTGCTCAGCCACCGTTGTATAAAGTCAAAAAAGGGAAGCAAGAACAGTATATTAAAGATGAAGATTCAATGACCCAGTATCAGATTTCACTGGCGTTGGATGGGGCATCATTCCATGTCAACCCTGATGCACCTGCGCTGTCTGGTGGGGCGCTGGAAGGGTTGGTTCAGCGTTATAATTCCGCGATGAAGTTAATTGAACGGATGAGCCGCCGTTATCCATATGCTTTGGTTGGCGAGTTTATCTATATTCCTCGATTGACGGAAACCGATTGTGCTGATCACGATAAAGTTGAAGCTTGGACCAAACAGTTAATTGAGCAGCTCAATGCAAAAGAAGTGGGTGCAAGTCAGTACAGTTATAAGGTCGAACAAAATCAAGAGACCGGGATTTTTTCTCCGAAAATAACGGTTCGTACGCATGGTGTCACTTACGAATATACGCTGAGTGTCGATCTGTTGAATTCGAAAGAGTACGGCTCATTGGCTACCTTATCTGAAGAACTGAACGGGTTGATTGAAGAAGGTGCGTATATTCAGCGCGGTGAGCGAACTCAATTGGTGAATAGTTTTGCCGAAGCCGTTCAATGGCTAATGAAAGAGTCTCGCCGTGGTTTGGCGGTACAGCGATACAAAGGTCTGGGAGAAATGAACCCCGATCAGCTGTGGGAAACCACCATGGATCCGGAAACACGCCGGATGATGCAGGTGACCATTGATGATGCGGTTGGTGCCGACGAGCTGTTTACGACCCTGATGGGCGATCAAGTTGAACCGCGTCGTGCCTTCATTGAAGACAATGCGTTGAAAGTTGCAAACTTGGATGTCTAGCCTATCCCTCTGTGGGATCTCATCCTCCGTGATCTGAGATCTCACAATCGTGATCCGACGTCTCACAATTCGTGAACTGAGGTTTGGAAATAACCACGATTGGATTTGAATAGTATTTACTTAATAAGGAAGTTATAAGCAGGCTGGTTGGAGACCCAAGTAAGGGGCTTAGTTGTTAAGCCCTTGTCTTAGTGTTTATAAAACTTAAGCCTTAACATAGCTAAGAAATGACACGGAGGTCTCTGCTTTGCATCTTCACTCGTATCGCTTAAGGAATTTTCGACGTCTTAAGGATGCTCATATTGAGCTAGCTGACGACATATCGATATTTGTAGGATCTAATAACAGCGGAAAGACGTCGGCAACTCAAGCCATTCATGCGTTTGTCTCAGGCGGAAAGGATCGTTTCAGTCTATATGATTTTAGTTCTTCTTGTTGGAAAGCCTTTGATGAAGCTGGGGGCATCAATCTTGATGAATCAGTTCCCGAGAGTGGCAATCTCTCACTTCCAAGCATAGAGCTTGATCTCTGGTTCGAAGTTTCTGCGTCAGATCTTTACCTAGTAATTCCCTTACTTCCGAGTACTGCATGGGAAGGAACCAAGGTAGGTATTCGGGTTTCGCTGGCAGCTCGAAATCCTTTAAACCTCGTTCAAAATTATCAAGTAGCTAAGGCTAAGGGTACTGAGCAGGCCGCGGCACTGCCGCCAGGGTCACTATATGTTCCTTGGCCTCGCTCCATGACGGACTATCTTCAGCGTGAACTCAAAAGTGAATATGAGCTGCGCTATTTCATCTTGGATCACTCACAGTTTGATGAGAACTTCCGTGAGATTGGGAGCTATGTTCCGGAAGAATTAGGTGGAGAGCCTAGCGGTGGTAAAATCCTGAAATCGCTTATTCAAATTGACAGCTTGGGAGCTCAACGACATCTTGCTGATCCCAATCCGGAAGTGGGTGGAAGATCGGAAGATCTGTCAAAGCGTTTGAGCCGTTTTTACAAGCACAACCTCGATCAAAGGCAAGACGACCACGCTGCACTGAAGGCGTTGTTCGACTCAGAGCAAGCGCTCAATAACCATTTAGATGGCGTGTTCAAACCAATGCTTGAACGACTTGCGAGATTAGGTTATCCGGGCATTAATAACCCACGATTGAAAATAATGTCGGCGCTAGATCCCGCTCACGTGATGAGCCAAGACGCGCGTGTTCACTATCAGATCGGAGAAGGCGAAGACATCGCCACATTGCCGGATAGTTATAACGGCCTAGGGTTCAAAAATTTGATCTACATGGTCGTGGAGATTTTGGATGCTCAAGCGAGGTGGGAGACGATGGACAATCGCCCTCCATTGCATCTGATTTTCGTGGAGGAACCAGAGGCTCATCTGCACGCACAACTCCAGCAGGCATTTATTCGAAATGTGCTGGAGCTTCTGAACATAGAAGGCGATGACGGAAGTATATTCGGCAGCCAAATGGTTATAACGACCCATTCACCACATATTCTTTACGAGCGTGGATTTAAGCCAATCCGCTACTTCCGCCGGAAGAAGGTTGAGAATGAACAGCTGACAGAGGTTCTAAATCTATCCTCATTCTACCAAGCCCAGCCTGATGATCGGGACTTCCTAGAAAGATATTTGAAGCTGACACACTGTGATCTCTTTTTCTCAGACGCAGCTATTCTCGTTGAAGGTAATGTTGAAAGATTGCTCATGCCTATAATGATCGGGAAAGTTGCTAAACCTCTCCGATCAGCTTCTCTATGTATTTTGGAGGTCGGAGGAGCCTTTGGGCATCGCTTCCAATCACTTATAGAATTTCTTGGTCTAACGACACTCATAGTTACAGATATTGATAGCGTCTCTCTCGTGACTCATAAGCCCGGCGATGAAGTTGATGACGAGGTTGAAGAGTTTGAGGCTCCTGTCGAGGAAGTGGATGGTACCGCTGTTCAGGCTCTGGATGATGGGCAAGATCCGCCAGTGGCCGCCCCACCCAAGAAGAAATATGGCAAAGCTTGCTTGCCTAGTGAGCCTGGCGCTGCGACCTCGAATCAAACCCTTATAAAATGGCTTCCTAGAAAACAAACAATCGAAGACTTGCGCAACGCCTCGGATGCAGACAAAACTCACGAGCTTGTACACGGCGCAAAGGTTCGTGTTGCCTATCAGATTGAGCGTGAAGTCACTTGGAATGGTTCCACTGAAAATCTTTGCGGACGCACACTTGAGGAAGATTTTGGCCTTGAGAATCCAATATGGTCTCAAGATCCTGCAAGGAAGCCTCTTGGTCTGATTGTGAAGGGCGAAGTTGTCAGTCCCAGTGCGCTTGCTAAAGGTCTCCATCAGAAAGTTTCGCGGAAAAGTTTCGATAAAACGAGGTTCGCGCTCGCTTTACTCACCGAAAACGAAGACGCGTGGAATGTCCCGGAATACATCCGTGATGGATTGGTCTGGTTAAAGGATGAAGTGCGGATCGAACTTGAGGCCGTGCTGTCTGACACAATTCCTAATGCTGACATTGTCGCTGGAGCTGCGCATGAGTAGCCGAGCAAATAAGCCGGATACCCAGGCAGACATCGACCTGCGAAATTGCCTTGAGAGCGTTCCTCCGCGCAGTTTTATAATGAAGGCAGGTGCAGGGTCTGGAAAAACCACCTCTCTCATTAAGGGCTTGTCGTCGGCTATTCAAATACATGGGGAAAAACTGAGAAAATTCCGTCAGCGTATTGCCTGCATCACTTACACGGAAATTGCGGCCGGAGAGATTTGGAAAGATGTTGGAAATGATCCTCTGGTACATGTATCGACCATTCACAGCTTTATGTGGCTGCTAGCCAAACCGTTTCAGAACGATATTCGCGTTTGGGTTTCTGCACGTATCGTGGAGAAGATCGAGGCTATTGAACAGAAACAGGCAACCTATGGGTCTAGGGTTCAACAGCGCACAAAGGACAAAGACTCTAGAGACTTGGCGCGTCTTCGTAGGCTGTCGGGGCGTGTCAGTGCAGTCAAAAGTTTTCGCTACGGTACAGGGAGCGACTACGTTAAAGGGGTTTTAGGTCATGATGATGTTCTGAAGCTTGTAACTTACCTAATAGCTGAACGCCCCCTCTTTCGGACTCTTCTTGCACACCAATTTCCTTTTGTTTTTGTGGATGAGAGTCAAGACACGACAACTGAAGTAATTGAAGGATTGAAGGCCGTTGAGCGTGAGCCGGGTGTAACATTTTGCCTGGGTTTCTTCGGCGATCCGATGCAACGAATATATGCTACGGGAACAGGTCTGGTTGAAGCAGAACCCCATTGGATAGACATCCCGAAGCAAGAGAATTTTCGATGCTCAACGAAGGTTTTAGATCTTGCAAATGCTATTCGGCACGATGGTGATGATCTTGTTCAAGTTCCCGGCAAGCGTATAAGTCCGGAGGGCATCACTCCAACACCTGAGGGCTCGGCCCACCTTTTCATCTTGCCAGCAGATGATACGCGAGATGCAAATTTAGTCAGAGTGCGCGACTGGATGGCAGCACGCACGGGGGATGGTCACTGGCGACTTGGTAATACTGACGAGGATCAGGTAAAGCTTCTTGTAATTGTTCACCAGATGGCAGCAAAACGTCTAGGATTTGGAGAGTTGTACTCGGCTCTCAACTCTAAAGCGCCTGCAGCATTCAAAAACGGCTTTCTAGATGGCTCTGCGTGGCCGCTTTCGCCGTGTTTGAAATTTCTCATTCCGATATCACTTGCTCATACAGAAGGGCGACAGCTCGAAGTGATGAGGCTGATCCGGAAGTATTCGCCCCTTTTTGAAAAAGATACTTTAGCCGGTGTGGATGTGGCGGAACGACTTAATACGCTCAGAGGGCTTGTTGACTCAATTGCAGAAGGTATAGTTGGGAAGTCCAACGAAACTATCGGCGACCTGTTGAAGCAAGTTAATGCTGCTGGATTAATAATCTTTGATCCTCGGCTAGCATCTTATTTGGATCCTGAAGCAGCTCCACAGGCCCCGACCGCAGAAGCTGATGATGAAAATGACGATGACCAAGAGGAAGATGAATCTGAGAAGGAAATGGCCTCGATGGATGCTTTTCTTGCGTGCCCGGCAAAACAGCTCCTAGAGTACTACACCTATATTTCGGAACGCTCTCCTTTTGGGACTCAGCAAGGTATCAAGGGGGCTGAATTCGATAGAGTACTCGTTATTCTAGATGATGCGGAAAGTACTCATTTCCAGTTTTCCTATGAAAAATACCTGGGTCTCAAAGAGCCTTCGAAAACCGATCTAGAACGCATTGAGGCTGGCGAAGAAACAACGATGGATCGAACACGTCGTCTTTTCTATGTATGCTGCACAAGGGCTTTGAAAGATTTAGCAGTCGTCCTTTTTACTGCAGACCCAGAAGGAGCAACAGCTCATATACGCAAGCTTGATCTTTTTGAAGAGCATGCCATTCATACCTCTGCGGCTTTTGACGCGGAATAAACCAAGATACTTTTGTAGCGGAGAGGGTTTGATTAGGGTATTACACGAGTGACTCAATCAAATCCGCCTGTATTGATTTATTAAAGTATAACACTTTGATTTTTATAGTGCTTTTTCTTAGTTTTCTTTTGATTTCTCTCCTTCTGTTGCCTTATTCTGGTAACAAATTAACCTTATTCCCGGAACATATTGATGACTCCATTTGGATTGTATTTGGAATCACTAAGGAGAAGTCGTCAGTTGCAACAAGTTCAGTTGGCTGACCACCTTGGTGTGAACGCCTGCTACGTGAGTGCAATGGAAAACGGGAAGAAAGGCCCGCCTTCACAGCAAGTCCTAAACAAGTTGATAGCGTCCCTGAAGCTGGATGCTGAAGAGCAAGAAACGCTCTGGGACAAAGTAGACGAATCTCAGCGAACGATTCGACTACCGGATAACGCAACACTGGAAGAGTACGCCCTGATGCGTGACCTGCGTCGTCACCTGGGTGCTTTGAGTTCAGACAAAGTAAACGTCATTCGTAACATACTGAATATGGATGTCAGGCCAAAGTCTGGGGTCGAGATCAGGAGTATTTGATGGCTTAAAAACAAAACGGGACAACCCGTAAGGACTGCCCCGCTGTGCTAGTGTAAGTTGATACTTACGACGTGAGAATCAAAAGTATCCCTTTTCCCTGCCGCGCGCGCAAGAACTCCTGAGTAACCTAACCATAAACAGTAATTTTTATTACCTCTAGGGGTAAGGGTTTTTCATGTCTTTTAAAAATACCGTGGTTCCATTTGGAACCCTTCGGAGGGCCAGGCTGCGCCTAAAATCGGCTCCTCAACCATCAGTGAAGCGTGCAAGGGAGCCGGTTAGACCAACCGCTGGCAAAGTCGTGGGTTTCCTACCTTCAGTAAAAAACAAACGCCAAGTTGCCTGGGAGTCACAACTCGAAAAGAAGGCTTGCTTGCTTTTTGAGTTCTCTCCCATAGTGTCCTGTTATAGGGAACAGCCAATAACCATCAGCTTTCCGAGCGGCGGGTGTATTCGAAAATACACCCCAGACTTTGAATTGCAACTGAACACCGGGCAACGGATCTACGTTGAAGTGAAACCTGCCAGTAAGTTAGCTGATGATGAGCTGAAAGCGAAGTTCCGCGATATAGATGCCTTCTGGCAGCAGCATGGCTGCTACTTCATCGTGATAACAGATGAAGAGCTGAACCAGCCAGTCAGACAGAGCAACCTAGCTTTCTTAAGACCTTATCTTGCATACCAATGCAGTGCTGATGTTATCGGGCAGGCCAGGTTATGGGTGTCTTCACATCAGGACGCAACTCTTGATGAGCTTACAAGCTTCATTGGATCGCTCAGTGATGCCTATGCTTTGCTCGCGCAAGGCCATATTACATTCGACTTGGATCAACCTATTAATCTCGACTCATTACTAACTATCCAGCCAGAAGGATCAACTGATGAAACTTGCCTCTTTGCATACCGGACTTCACCTGACTTTGAACGATGTGCCTTTCATGATCAGCCGAATATTAGAGGGAGGTGAATGTTATCTGGAGCGTAAGTCTGATCTGGCAGTTGTAAAGAGAACGAAACAAGAGCTTATGACGGCTTTGTATCATGGAGAGTTGATCATTCACGGCAATAATGCGGCCTCTGCTAATTCTGCCAGAAGCGAGATTGACCTGAGCGGGTTGGATAGTAATAGCCAGCAGGCTGTATTGAGAAAATACCATTATGTAAAACTTTTGAGAGACTTGCATGGTGTTCAGCCATCTAAGGTTCACCTAGAGGGCGTTATCCGCTTGGGAGCCGAAAGGCTTGGTGATGAACACCCTCCAAGTGTGCCATCTGTTTATCGGTGGTGGCGTAATTGGAAAAGCAGTGGTTATGACATTCGAGGTCTGATGAACAAGCCTTCTGGATTCAAAGGATCAAGAAAGTTTAAAGGTGTCGTTGGACAAGTGTTACATGAGGTAGTTGAAGAGGTGTACTTAACCCCTCAAAGAATTTCGATACAGGCAACCTATGAAGCATTTCTCGCTCGTATGTTATTAGTTAATTCCGCAAGGCAAATCCCATTGGAGATTCCTAGTCGGGCTACCTTTTATCGGTTGCTGAAAAATTCAGATAAATATGAGGTCATGGCTGCGAGGTATGGAAAAGGCGCAGCAGACAAAGCGTTCCGGGCATCTGGTTTAGGGGCATGTCCGACCAGAATACTTGAGCGGATAGAAGTTGATCACACCCCAATGGACGTTCATGTACTCAACCCTATTACCGGCGTTGCCGATGGCCGCCCTTACCTGACGCTTCTGTTAGATCGGTATTCAAGAATGCCTGTGGGAATGGAGATTGGTTTTGAGCCGCCTTCTGAATTGTCCGTTATGAGGGCGCTGCGCAACGCTATCTTGCCAAAGTGCTATATCAAGCAGGATTACCCAGATATCGAAAACGATTGGCCTGCATTTGGTAAGCCGGTCATGTTGATCTGTGACAATGGGATGGAGTTTCATTCACATCAACTGCGAAGGATGTGCGGTGAATTAGATATCGATTTGCAGTTCTGCCCCAAAGCTCAGCCTCAGTACAAGGGAGCTGTTGAACGTTTCTTAGGAACATTGAACCGCGAAGTATCTCACCGGATACCAGGAACGTCATTTTCAAACATCAATCAGCGTGGCGACTATGACTCTGTAAAACAATCCAGCATTACCCTAGATGACCTCAAAGAGCTAGTCCATCAGTGGATGATCGATATTTATTGTCAAAAGACTCATAGAGGAACACAGAGAACGCCAGCAGCCCTCTGGAACGAGGGGCTGAAGGTTGTGGAGCCAATGCTGCCAGAAAGTAAGGAGCAGCTTGATCTGATTCTGACTTCTGAAGATGAACGTGTACTGAGTCATACGGGCATCGAGTTCAAAGGTCTGTTTTATAACTCTGCCGAGCTGAGCTTGATTCGCCATCTAGGCGATTGTCACAAGGTGAGGTTCAGATACGACAAAGAGAACCTGGGGTTTATATGGGTGTATGACGAGTATGAAGGTAACTTTCTCAAGGTGCCTTGTATAGATCCTGATTACGCTACAGGCCTGACGCTAAGACAGCATTTGCAAATCCGTGCTGACGCGCGAGAACGTGGTGCTTCCGAGCAGGAAATGGCTTCATTAATGCGCAGTAAAGAAAAGCTCAGGCAAAAGATTGAACAGAAAAGTAAGCATAAGTTGTTACGTGAGAGACGAAAGGCCGCTAGGGATAATTCTGAAGCGTTAAACAAACAGCCTAATCAATCCGCTTGGACAGCAAACAGTGTTGAGCCCGTCTTAACTCTTGGAGCTATGGATAACTGGGACCATGACGACATTCCAGTCTTTTCTGTCATTGATAGGGCGGAAAATCAATGATGTATACAGCAAAGCAACTGAAGAACATCGCTGCGATCCGTAGCCTTGTCATCAATCATCCCCAGTTCGATCGTGCGTACCAGGCGATTGTGCATGCTTACCAGATGAAGGCTTTAATCAACACCGCTCAGAACATCATTTGTGTCGGCCAATCTGGGACAGGTAAATCTACGCTGAAAGAAAAGATGCGTCTTTCTTTCCCCGAAATTGAAACGAGAGAAAAGAAGATCATTCCGGTTTTGGTTGTCGATACTCCATCGGTACCAACGGTTAAGAACATAGCTGAAGAGATGCTTATCCAACTGGGAGATCCCAGGTTCAACAAGGGGTCAGCGATTGAGAAAACCAATCGTATTCTGAACTACCTGGATAAGTGCGAAGTGCAAATGGTGATCTTTGATGAATTGCAGCATTTTGTTGACCAAGGGAAACGAAGAACGCCATTGGAAGTGTCCGACTGGCTGAAAACAGTGATCGATAAAGCCGGTGTTTCTACTGTTCTTATGGGGTTAGAACGCAGTGAGGCAATCCTGGAGGTCAATGAGCAGCTAAGGCGGCGCTTTAGTCGTAGAGTTGATATACCGCCCTTCAGTATCCGAACAAAGGAATCACGAGCGACCTTCCTTGGTGTTATTCGAGTATTGGATGAGAAAGTGGGTTTGCCAGTTCGCATCAACTTACAGGACAAAGAGCTGATCTTGTCATTGTTCTTTGCAAGCAATGGAATCATTGATTATTTGGTTAAGCTTTTCATAGGTGCCTATGAGCAAGCGATAAAGCTGGATTATGACAAGCTGGATAAAGAATGCTTCTACATTGCTTTCACTGAATGCATTTGGGCTGAAGGCATTGGCAATTTGAACCCATTTCATGAAGGATTTAAATATGAGCATTTGGATAAGCCTGGTATGCCATTTCACCGGGTTATCTCCAATGAGAGTAAAAGGGTGCGTGCGTGATGGAATACAGGCTAATCAAACCGTTAATTCATCCGCCCGGATACCCGGATGAGAATCCAATGACCTACCTTATCCGTATCGCTCAGCTTAATGATTACAATTCATATAGATGGCTGTTTGATTCGAACAGAGTTCCAACTCACTCCCTGTCACTTCAGAAGATTTATCCCATCTTAGCGGGAACAGATTGGAGCGGCTATGAACTAGGCCGAAAATTTACGTCAGACTTCATCTCTCTGTATCCCAATGAGATCCAAAACAGGATAATCAAATACTGCCCCTTGTGCCTGCAAGATCAGCCATTCTTCAGAGTTCATTGGCAGATCAAAGTATCCATGTGCTGTCCTCATCATGGTGTTTGGCTGAGTTACCAATGTGAGTTCTGTAAGAGCCCTTTAGAGGTTAAGAACAATAAGATCGATGCCTGTTCATGTGGTAAAGCCTTCAGTGAAGCGAAACCGGAACTCTGCTCTCAGGATGTTATAAATCTTCAGCGTTTCATCGAAGGCGATTACATCAACATGGATGACGAAGCGTTATGGCTTCTCAATAACCTTGATGAACTCGATATGGATAGCCGAATCCAATTTGTCAGATTTGCTATCCGGTGGATAGATAAAGAGCAAAGGGGTCAGGTGATACCCCAAATAGCCCTGTCGGATTTTGTGTATGCGAGAGAGTATATAGATGATGCCAGTGAAGCCTTTTTTACGGGCAAAGCTGGCTTCTTTAGTTTTTTGAAGAAAATACATGGAGTCACACCTAGCTCACCTCAAATATCCGACCATTTCAGCCACTTCTATCTGGAGTTTTTTGACCGTTTCTCGGGCCAGGTGTTTCATCAGTATCGCCAGTTGATTGAACTGTACATAAACAGGTTCTGGACGAAGCCGCTAAGCAGAAGAAACAGTCATTTTTCTTCTAGAACAATTGATGACCATCCCTGGATACCGTTACAGCAGGCATGTCGTGAGTTTGAGATACATAAGAGCACGCTGAAATCAGCAATTGAACAGCGGCTTGTTAGAAGTGAATCACTAGAGAAAGAAAAGCGTGTGGTGACGCTAGTCTATAAACCGGACTTGATAGCCAGAGAAGATAGATTAAAAAGTCTACTGTCTGCTAAAGATGCTGCATCAGCTCTGGGTTTAACCAAGGCTCAGTTTGCCAGGTTGAGAGAGGTTGAGGGATTTGAGGCGATTTCAAAGCCTAACGAGCAAGGTGGCTCTAAATGGCAATTCTACAGAGATGATATTTACCACTATCGAGATTCATTCCTAGATGAAATTACGAATATCCCCGGAGATCATTGGTCGCTACCTCAAGTACTTCAGTACTTTGGTGGTCAAATTGAAGATCCACTTATCACCATCCTCCGCGCTATTAAAAGTCAGGAGCTAAAAGTGTCTGCTAGCCTTGAATCTAGTATAGGCTTAGCTTCTATGTTGTTTTCTCAGTCTGAATTTCTAACCTGGTATGAAAAGATAAAATCTAGCAGTAATGTGATTAGTATCCCGGTTGCTGCAAAGCTAATGCAAATTCAACAGCAGTTTACATATCAGTTAGTGAAGGTGGGCTTGCTTGAGACATCTTCGGCATTAGGTGGGACTACGAGGTGGCTTTCACAAATCAATATTGAGCAATTTCAGCAGAAGTATATTTTGCTATCGAAGCTGTCTAAGAATACTGGGCTGAGCTCAAGAACTCTTATTTCATATCTCGCCAGTATCGGTGTATTTCCAGTGGATCAGGGATGGGAAATAGCGCTTAGGCAAAAAGTATACATAAAAGAGCAACTTTCCGATGTTCAAATTTTGATAGGCTCTTTATAAATCGATCTCTATACCGTAAATTTAGAGATCGCCTGTTGGCTTACTAGGATGTGGCAAGATCTGTTAGTATGAATGTAGTTCAGCATCAGGGAGTCGGATGTGTATTTATCAAACCTAATTATTAAGAACTTCCGAAATTTTGAATCGATCAATATCCCGTTGGCTCGAAATATAGTGCTTCTGGGAGAAAACCGAGTTGGAAAAAGTAATTTACTTCATGCGATAAGGTTGGTGCTTGATTCTTCGCTTTCTGATTCTGATCGGCAGCTTAAGCTGTCAGATTTGTGGGATGGCTGTGATCTTGCGACAGCTCCTCAGGTTGAAGTACATCTAGATTTTTCAGATTTTGACAATGATGTATCGCTAGCTGCATTGTTAACTGATTTTCGGAGAGCGGATGCTCCTGCTGTGGCAAGGCTGAGTTATGTATTTAGGCCAAAGGCAGATTTACATGGAGTTCCGAATTCCAGCGAGGATTATGAATTCTTGATCTTCGGAGGAGGGGAGGAAACACGATCTGTACCAAGTAGGGTTCGTCGGCGGATATCTTTGGATATGCTCCATGCTTTGCGTGATGCGGAAGGACAGCTTGCATCTTGGCGAAATTCTCCTCTGCGGCCTTTATTAGAAGAAGCAATCGGGTCTGTTGACCGATCTGCGCTCGCTGATGTCGCTGGCGTCTTAGAGACTGCAAATGCCAAGGTAGAATCATTTGAACCAGTTAAGGAGCTTGAGGAGTCCCTAAGAAATGGGATTTTAGATCTTTCTGGAAAATCCCAAGACCTTGATGCTCGCCTTCGTTTTTCACCGTCCGATCCCATACGGCTATTTCGAGCCATTTCTCTCTTTATTGATGATGGTAAGCGTGGAATAGCTGAGGCCAGTTTAGGCTCTGCTAACGTAGCTTTGTTAGCGCTTAAGCTGGCCGAGTTCAGTTGGCTTCGTAAGAAAAATGAGCGCAACTACTCGGTTCTTTGTATCGAAGAACCTGAAGCACATCTTCATCCACAGCTCCAGCGTTCAGTGTTTGATAAGCTTTTTAATGATAATGCACCAGATCAATCGCTTATTGTATCAAGTCATTCGCCAACTCTCGCCGCTGTTGCGCCACTCAAGTCTATTATCAACTTACGGTGTAAGGACGGTTCTAGTCGTGCATTTTCACTAGCTCAACTTCCAGTGACAGAAGATGAACTTGAAGATATAGAACGTTATTTAACGGCAACCCGTTCGGAATTACTTTTCTCTAGAGGAGTTATCTTTGTTGAAGGTGATGCTGAGGAAGCTCTTCTGCCTGTTTTTGCAGAGAGCATTGGATGTAATTTAGACCAATTAGGTATCACTGTTTGCAATGTGGCTGGAGTGAACTTTAAGCCTTATGTGAAACTGGCTGCCAGTCTTGGGCTACCTTTCTCTGTCATAACTGATTGGGATCCGCTGGATGGCACTAAAGCTCCCTTAGGAATTGAGAGAACATTCGGCATATGGGATGCTTACTGCGAAGTTATTGGTAGACCTCCATTGACTATACAAGAAAAAGTGCTGCCACCATTCGTTGATTTTAATGATTTTAGCAAGCGCTGGCACGCAGCAGGAATATTTCTAAACAGCTTAACTTTTGAAGTGGCCATCGTGAATTCGCCAAATATACGGAATGTTCTTTTAGAAATATTAGATGATCAGGGCTTTGGCCCAACTCGTACCAATCGAATAAATGCTTGGAAAAACGGCCATCCAGTAGACTCTCGTCATTTGTTGTCAATGATATCAGATATAGGTAAAGGGCGTTTGAGCGCTAAGCTTGCTAAAAAGGCTGTTGGATTGACACCACCAGAATACATTACTTCTGCCATCCACTTTGTGGCTTCCCGTGTCTAAGCCGAGATCTCTTGAACTAGCTTTAGAGGATCTCAGGCGCAATCCTGAGCAGTGGGAAGCCGCGCATTCAACAGGTCATTGTGTTGTGCTTGCAGGTCCGGGAAGTGGAAAAACCAAAACACTTACTATCACTATGGGAAGGTTGCTCTCTGAAGAAGTGACTGAGCCTCGTGGTGTAGCATGTATTACCTATAATAATGAATGCGCACTTGAGCTGGAATCACGCTTGGTTAAGCTTGGTATCATAGCCAATGAGCGTGTTTTTATTGGTACGGTACACAGTTTTGCTTTAACTCAGATCCTTTCACCATATTCTCGTTGTGTACCGAGTCTCTTACCACCCTGTTATCGTGTAGCAACGGCTGCTGAGTGCCGCACGGCTGTAGAAGTTGCCTATCATAAGGTGTTTAATGACGGAGGAAATCCCCATCAGCGCTGGCAGATAGCTGCTGAAAAGCGTCGGCAACATGTAGATAGAGACCTCCAAAACTGGCGCGGGCAGAATGAAGAATTAGCACATTTTATTGAGGCCTATGAGACTGAGTTGCGATTTAATGGGCTCATCGATTTTGATGATATGCCTTTAATTGCTTATAGAATGGTTAAAGACCATCTTTGGATACGGCGAGCTTTACTATCTCGATTTCCTGTATTATTTGTCGATGAATATCAAGATTTAGGTCACGCTCTTCACGAGCTGGTAATGCTACTTTGCTTTGAAAGTGGGATCCGTTTATTTGCCGTGGGGGATGTCGATCAGTCTATCTATGGTTTTACTGGAGCGAACCCTGCTCTTCTTGATGGACTGACCAAAAGAGCAGATGTTTCTACAGTTAAACTCCGCTTCAACTACCGTTCTGGAAGTAAAATAATACAGGGGTCATTTGGTGCACTTGGTGAAGAGCGAGACTATCAAGGGCTAATGGAGTCAGGTGAAGGCGAGATTAACTTTTGCCCCATTCCGAGCAACTTAGAAGGCCAAGCAGCATATGTCGCTAAAATAATTGTACCTGATTTGTTGTCCAAAGGTGTTGAACCTGAACAAATAGCCGTCCTGTATCGAGCTGCATGGCTTGGAGATAAGGTTGCGGACGCGCTTGATTTATCGAGTAGACCATACATACGAACAGATGGAAACGCTCTAATCCCTCGAAGTTCTCGCTTCGCGCGATTTATTGAAGCTTGTGCGAGCTGGGTAACAGGTGGTTGGGTTGAAGCCAATCCTTCATTCCAAAGGTTACAACGAGAAGCTTATTCTTTGGTCTATGGTGGAAATGCGACCGACGCTGAAAAGAACATTATTTCGGGTCAACTGATGAGCTTCCTATGTAGTGGTATTGGTAGGGAAGAATTTACCAATACCTGGCTACGTCGTTTGTTGGTTGAGTTGGTCGAACCATGGAAGCAGGTTTGTCGAAATGTTCATCAAGAGTGGGATTTGTGTTTAACGTTGATTTCAAGAACTAATCCAGCTCAGGAATTAGACATACCTCTGAATTTTTTTGCTGGCCGCATTGATGGATCGGGTCGTATTACTCTTAGCACTTTACATAGTGCTAAAGGTCGTGAGTTTAAAGCTGTCATCATGTTTGGTATTAATAAGAATGGATTACCAAGTCAGCGAGATTTACAAAGTAATAAGGATATGAGAGAGGCTCGCAGGCTCTTTTACGTTGGAGTAACACGGCCCAAACAATACTTATATTTAGTGTTCGAAAAGGGTGCACACTCACCATGGGTAGAAGACCTCTATAAAAGAATCAACTGAGTTTCACGAAGTATGAGATTTTGGTATGAAAGTGCTATGAATTATGAGATTCCAATCTTGTTCAAAAATCTCATAATCTTTGAACTGGCTTAGAATATCTAGGATCACTGAGTTCATGAAGAATGAGATCCCACACCCTCTCATGAGAAACCATACCTTGTTATGGAAAGTTATGGAAAACAGCTACCAGTCGGTGGCTGTTTTTTTGTCTGTACTTGATACCAATTGGATATGAGAAAGGAGACAAAAAATTTTAAAAAAATTTATTTGATCCCCTTGATCCGAATTTGAACGACCATATATCTAGGTATGAAGAGGATGCCAACCGGGCCTCTGAATCGGAAGACCGCCTTGCTCTGATGAGAAGGTGAGTTAACCAAAGTACAACTGTTCGCTTTCTGGGTCATCTGAACAGATAGTCGGACAAAAATTCATGAAACTATTGCTTCATAGCGAGGATAGAAATATGAGAACTGTCGATTTCACACCTTTATACCGGAATGCCATTGGCTTTGATCGCCTGTTTAATTTAATGGAAACAGCCAACGCAAAAAATGGCTCTTCAGGTTATCCCCCATACAATATTGAGCAAAAAGGCGAAAATCAGTATCGGATTACGATGGCTGTCGCTGGATTTGCTGAACAGGACCTCGATATCACCCAACAGGAAAATACCCTGATTGTACAAGGTGAACGTAAACCTGAAGATGAGAAAACCTATATCTACCAAGGCATTGCAGAACGCAACTTCGAACGTAAGTTCCAGTTGGCGGATTATGTCAAGGTCGTGGGTGCAACCATGGAAAATGGCCTGCTGCATGTTGATTTGGAACGTGAAATTCCAGAAGCAATGCAGCCACGCAAAATTGCGATTAACGGTAAAAACCTAATTGAAAGTAAAGAATAACGATCAGTTAGGGAAAGTTGTGAAAGAGCGCCTTTAGGCGCTCTTTTTGATCGCCTCTCATTTACCATTATTGGACAGACCACTATCGAATGATCATTTGGTGGCATTAAATATCCAAAAAACATCCAACCGGCTGTAATAAATTGCTCTTTTATCCGTCTAACTATCATAAAGGCTGTTGAGTCATCGTGAATTTATCACATTCGTATTGGCTAAGATAACCATTGCACGATACAGTTTGGTAAAGGCGAATTAATAACCAACTCTCATGAGAGCATGGAAGGATAGCTTATGTTGATCAGGAAAAAACCACAGCTCACCGAAGCTGATGTGACACCGGAAGCCATTTATCGCTCTCGCCGGAAATTTATGCAAGGTTCGCTCGCTCTCGGTGCCAGCGTCTTGCTCCCATCATTGAATGTACTGGCCAAACCCAGTCAGGAGGCCGGAAAATTCCAGCCGAATGCACCGCAATGGCTGAAACAGCAGTTAAATGATGCGCAGGCAAATCAGCAAGTCATCAACGAACCCTTAACGCCTTACAAAAATGTCACGCAGTACAACAACTTTTATGAGTTTGGCTATGGTAAAAGTGATCCGGTTGATGACAGCGGGGATTTTCAGCCGTTTCCGTGGCAGGTCGAAATCGGTGGTGAAGTCGCGAAAGCCGGCACCTATCATTTAGAAGATCTCCTCAAAGGAATCACACTGGAAGAACGCATTTACCGTCTGCGCTGTGTGGAAGCCTGGTCGATGGTGATTCCCTGGATTGGTTTTCCTTTAGCCACATTACTCAAGCGGTTTGCACCGACCAGTAAAGCCAAATATGTCGCCTTTACCACGATAGAGCGCCCGGAACAGATGCCGGGACAGAAGAGTTTGTTTAGCTCGATTGACTGGCCGTATGTTGAGGGGTTACGCATCGATGAGGCGATGCATCCGTTGACTATGATTGCGGTGGGGTTGTACGGCAAAACCCTACCGAATCAAAATGGTGCCCCATTTCGCTTGGTGGTGCCATGGAAATATGGTTTCAAAAGTATCAAATCAATCGTCAAAATCGAGCTGACGGAAAAACAGCCACCGACGACATGGAGCCAATTAGCACCACATGAATACGGGTTTTATGCCAATGTGAATCCACAGGTCGATCACCCACGCTGGAGTCAGAAAGAAGAGCGCCGTTTGCCTTCGGGGTTATTAAGCCCGAATATTATTCCGACACGACTATTTAATGGTTATGACGAAGTTGCGCCTTTGTATCAGGGGATGGATTTAGCCCGTTACTATTAATTGAGTTCGTTAACGTCGTGGCAGGCTTTGAGCGTCGAGTACGTATGTAAGGAGAAATAGATGCCGGTTACTTTCCGTCGTATCGTGATGTTTATACTCGGCTGTACACCGTTGTCACTGTTGGTCTGGGGTGTTTTTACTCAGAATTTAGGCGGTGATCCGGCGAAAACCATTGTGTTGGAAACCGGACTTTGGACATTACGCTTTCTGCTGATCACTTTAATGGTTTCACCATTGGTCCGGCATTTGAAATGGCGTTGGCTGATGACCCATCGACGGATGCTGGGGCTGTTTGCGCTGTTTTATGGATTGTTGCACCTGCTGGCTTACTACCAGTTTATTCTAGGCGGTAATCTGACTTTGTTTGGCTCGGAATTGGTGAAACGGCCTTATATTTTGGTTGGTGCTCCGGCACTGCTGATTTTGATTGCCTTGGGGATCACCTCAACCAAAGGCTGGATGAAACGGCTCGGCAAACGGTGGCAAACGCTGCACCGTCTGGTCTATCTTGCGCTGATTCTGGGGTGGATTCACCTGTTCTGGCAGGTTCGTTCCAGTTATTACGAAGCTGCATTTTATGGCGTCATCAGTGTGGTATTACTCAGTTTTCGCCTGCCACAGCTGTGGCGGTTTGGTCAGTCTCGCTTGCGTCGACGAAACAGCGCATCACTCAAGCCTCATTAAGCTGGATGAACGTTCTGTTGGTGAAGATACCGTCTTCAACGGTGGTCGGTATCTTGGTGAATGCTCGGTGCTTTATCTTTCCCTTCATCGTCCCCACTCTTGTTGATAGTTTTGATACAATCAGTTGATCAGAATACAGTTTGATCCGACGGAGTTGGAATGAAAGAACCGGAAGTCACGACATACTATCTTGAAATGCACTCGCTGGCGGCGTTGAATGAAAAACCCCAGCCGGAAGGTTTTGAGGTCATCGAAGCGCAAGTCAAGAATTACCGCTTTAACCGTTATCTCTATCAGTTAGTCGGTGAACCGTGGCAGTGGCGGGATAAACTGGCACTTTCTGAGCAAGAATGGCAGGCATACGCTGAATCGCCACAGGTGAGAACTTGGTTTGCTTTAAGTCAGGGAAGTATCGCCGGTTATTATGAACTAGAGCAACAGGCTGACGGGAATATTGAAATCGCTTATTTTGGCCTGGCACCTGATTTTATGGGACATGGCTTCGGCGGTTACCTGCTGACCCATGCACTTCAGTCTGCATGGGGGTGGGATAACCCGCAGCGAGTCTGGGTTCACACCTGTACCCTTGACCACGAATATGCGCTGGCAAACTATCAGGCAAGAGGGATGAAGGTCTATCAACAAACCACGTCTGACGAGTGATTTGCCACGTTGATAGGATAAAATAGGACGGGGGATATTCC
>NZ_JCARSY010000021.1:0-71906 GCF_059641415.1 Vibrio rubrogenes | reverse complement strand
AATTTCTATATTTCGCTTTTTAGCGACTACAGGGGTGTAGCTCCAATTGGCAGAGCAGCGGATTCCAAATCCGCGTGTTGGGGGTTCGAATCCCTCCACCCCTGCCATTACAAATTGCATAATTATGCAAAACGAAACCCGCTCATTGAGCGGGTTTTTTGTATCTTGAGTGGTAACAGGGTTGACACAGATCTGTGTGGTGAGTATTTTTTAAACCACAGGCGTAGAACCCTGTTTTCTACTTGATATATGAACTAGTTAAGGTTCATGTACAGTTTTGCCATGTCATATTATGGTGAGCTGGATGAGGGCGCTTTATGCGCGCCGTTTTCGAGTAGGCGGGGTTCTAACCTTATTCAGCTCACCACCCTTAGCATAGAACCTTCAGGTGGTGTATTTAATTATATACTCGTAGGTTGAATTGAATGCAGAATGCAAAACCAGAAAGACTCGACTTAGCCCATACCGCCCGTTTACATCTTATCGATTTAATTGCTTACGCTAAGCAAGATGATTTACATGAAGTGAGAGAAGTGTTGGTTTATCTCAATAATCTGATCACATTTGATGAGCAGGAAAATCCACAGAGATAGAATCTATTAAAAGCTCTCAAAACTGGGAGCTTTTTATATTAAAAATAAGAGTGATCAACGGATAAAATAAAATAAGTTGCAACAGGAATGCCACCAAGCAACATGTACATGCCAAACCAATACCACAATTTTTTATAGAAAGTATATATAGAACCGAGTACCCACATTAATGGAGTACCTATAAAAAATAATAAAAACCAAACTAGTTCAGGGATGAAATCAACATTAATATTCATGTTGAAAAACGAAATACACCATATGTATATGAACCAAAAAAGAGGGAATGAAATTAATATGTTTATTATAACTTTTCTCATAGTTTAAAGCCTATCTTTGTTATAAACGGTTGGTAACCATACCCTATATAATGTTGTAATAAGTACCATGAACGAAATCCCTCTAGCCATTCAAAAGGCATTTCTCCTGAGCTAATTTTATGGTCTATATCTTTAGAATTTAATCCGAAATGGTCTTGTATATCATACTTGAAAACCCCTCTAACTTGATTTCCTTTATATTCCATTTTTTCCGCATATACTTTCATTGCCCATATACCATGAACAGTTAAAACTGTTCCTTTGATAACATCTAGAGATTTTGTTTGAAATTGAGGAAGTGGAGCCCCTTTACCAGAAGTTTTCATATAACTACTAGATATATTTAAAATATCTCGTGATAGTTCTCCATTTTTAATATTTTCCCCTAGGCATTCTTTTAATGATTTATGGAAGGTTGTTGTTGTTTCATGTTTTTTCATTGCATCATCTAATAATGGATGCATATAATAGCCACCTTCATTACGCTCAAATTTATCTACCATTTTAGAAAATAGGTTTTTAGTTTCTCCTAACATAGAAAAGCTGATCGCTCCTTTACCGAGGTTTCTCATTCTCTTAAAATGTTCCTTAGCAGGTAAAGTAAATTGATCTTCTACAACAATATCATAGCCTCTTGACGGTGAATATCTAGTTTTGTCTTTAAATGGTAGGAAAACACCATAAGATTCAATAGTTTTTCTTTGTTGTTCACCATATTTCATATCATTAGGGCATGGTGCATCAGGATCTTTCGGGTTATAGAAGGTATCCATTTTATTTTCTGTTTCATAGATTAATCGAGGAAATGAGCCAGAAACGGGAAGCCAGTCTTTTTGTTTACTACTTTTTGTATTTTTTTCTATTCTTTCTAACGTATCATTGTGCGCTTGTGATCTTTGTTGTAGAAGTTCTAGCTTTCTTTTTTCTCTTTCTTTAATAGCTTTATGGTCGATAGCGCCATAACGAGAGCCATTTACTCCATAAGGTTGAGGGCCTCTACTTGACATTCTAATTTACTCAACTAATACGAATATAATTAAATTTAGGCCGTTATATTAAGGTGATGAGATCAGAAGAAGAAGGAAGTAAAATTTGAATTCCTTTTTATGAGATATTTAATCAAAAAAACATTAATTTAAATGATGTTTTTATCATATAAATCTCTTCAATATAAAACGACTGAAGAGATTTATATTGATTATTTATTCTGTTCTAACTGAGTAATACGAACATCCAATTTTTCCATCATCAGGCGGAGCCACTTCACATCTGTTTTTAGTGTAACACCGACGCCTATTCCGCTGGATAATGCACTGACAGCCGCAATGATCAAAGTCTGATATTCTCCCATTACTTAAATTCATCCCTCAGTGTTTCCCAGATACCAATGAATACAGGGGCAGCGGTACCAATTAAACCACCATAGTGAACCCCGTCCGGTGTGATACTGGCGGTTAACAATTCAGGATGACCTACAGCCAGTGAAACCCCTGCACCAATCAGCGCGAATCCCTTTTTTGTTGAGGCTTGGCGGATATCAATGCCTAGTTTATCTTTGAAAAAGTTACTCATAGTAATTTACTCTTCTTTAAGTATTTGATGGTGTACGCTGCCAGAATTGCACCGGCAACTGACAGGGCGATCCGCTTCATGTCTTGCTTTGTCATGCCATTGCAACCCCTTGTTGTGCCATGCTCAGGCCGTAGTAATTGCCGACCTCTTTACGGCTCATTGCATAAAGTAGGCGGGCGAGTTGGTCGTTATCATTGACATCAATTGTCTGATTTGGAGAAATTCCCGTCCATTGGCTGACTTGCTGCACATAGAGTGCGGTGTCATTTTCATTGTCTGGCGCGAACCGATAAATCATTTGACTGAGTGTTTTATATCCTTGGCGGCTGTAACTTCTGAGTATCCGTGCGCCAGCTCGAAAGCCATAGACCGGATGTTTGAATTCCTCGAATTCTTTATCACGGTTGAGTGCCGATTTTCCTTCCCAGTCATTCGAAGAGTCTCGAATGTTGAGCGGGTTATTGTTACGAACGCCACGCGGTAGCGTTGAGCGGTAAAGCATATATGTGATCCCTCCGATAGCTGTTAATAGAAAAACTACTTTCATCCCGAGTCCTCACCCTAGGGGGATTTCCGCATCAAACCTGAGATTGCCGACCGTGTGGTTGATTCCTCTTTCGGTTGGCGTGCCAAAAATAAGGGCTGACTGGTACCTTGGAGATACATCAATAATTGGCGGTGATTGAAAATTCGCGTAACCATCATATTGACCCTTCGGTTCTGCTCGCATTTTTACGGGAAAAATAACGGTCGCATATCCCTGTTTGTATCCATTGATGTCTGTCACTGGAATAGTGAGACTACGGGCAGCAAAATAATAACGTTCCCAGCACCGAAAACGGTTGAGTGCTCTGTCTGGCTCCTGATAGGGAAGCGGTCGCTCTCCCTCATTGAGAACAACTTTTCGGGCATCACTCGGGACATCAATCCGCCAGTGCCCCGATGACGGGCTGGTCAGTTGTACTGTTGTGACGTTCTCACCGGATAGCGTGTAAATGGTATCCGGCTTGTATTGTCCGCTTTCAACCATCTGAGCAATTCCGTTTTCCGTTTTACACCAGCAATCATAACCATATTGACCCGTTTCAAGCGTTGACCACTGGCCGTTGAAATTCCGTTGTTTTTCCTGAAAATTTGGATTGATCAGAATGTTTTTGACACAAAGGAGCTGACTGAAACTTGCCAGATCTGCAATCATGCTTTCCAGCGCTGCATCTTTTGCGGTTAGAGCCTGTGTTTTTTCTGCTAGGGTCTGGTCTGAATTTTTCAGGCTCAGAATATCCATGACAAGCTGCTTATCTTTGTCCGACAGCGTGGTGAGCTTTTCACTCAGACCGATAATGTCATCAATACCGTTTTGAGGTTGATTGAATACAGGATTAATAATATTCATGATTTCACTCCGGTAACGGTCAGGCGTGCATGGGTGGCACTGGCGTTATAGGCGTACAGCTCCCCTGAAAAATCCAATGAGACAGAACCAACTGCATTGCTGCTTCCCATCACCATCAGGCCGCGATTGCTGGACACATTGAAGTCACCAATACGTAATGTTGTGACTTCATCACTGATGACCTGAATTGTCAGTTGACGATACCCGCCCGTGGTCAGTCTGGCTTTTTCGCCGGCAGCAATTTCAATATCTGGCTGAGTGGTCATGGCCGATGGGGAAATCAGTTCTACTTTTTGCCCGTCAGTGACCGTGACCTTTGCATTAAATTTCAACGGCTCAATGATCCGCTGAACAACCAGCCCCGACGTGGAGGCCGGTTTGTGCTCTAAGTCTGAAATCTGATAGTCAAAATTCACGGTGTCGGGTGAATGATGCGTCAGAAACATATTTTCAAACTCAGTGACCTGAATCCTGTCTCCGGATTCAAGCCGCTGCGGTTTCAGACCGTCGGCAGAAATAAAAACCGGTGCCGTCGTTGACCGGACAATCAAATATTTTCCCCGTCCCCCGACAGAGATCGGGGTTTCAGTATTGGGTTGTAAAATCATCATTTTCCCCTTAGTGCAATCACACCCAGAACGCCACCGACCGCACAGGCCGCGATTGCAAACTTGGTCAGGTAACTACTGTTATCCAGTCCGGTTTGCTCACGCTGTTTGGCGGCATCTGCAACGGCAAGGGCGGAGCGTGTGTTTTCACTGGCCTGATTTGCAACTGTCTTGATTGCATCAATGGCGCTTTTATTGGCTGACAGGGACTTTTCACCAAATAAAAGCGCTTCTTTCAGCGAGTCTTTGCCGAAAGATAAAGCCTCTTTGGTGGTGTCTGCACTGGTCTCAAGGGCTTGTTTGGCGGTCTCTTTTGCTGCATTGACCGCCCCTTGATCGGTGACGGTAATATTACCGACACTGCCCTGAATACCACTCAGAAGCACCCCGAGATTATCGCCCTGTACCGCATTGGTGCCGCTGACGGTAGTTGTATTGGTTGTGTTACTGCTGCTTGACTTTCCGCCACCGCCCATTAATCACCCCCTGTAAATTGCAGACACAAGACTGATTCATCACCATGAGTTTCAGTGATAACAAAACCAAATCGTTTTAAGATCCGTGTCATGCCCTGACGCACCGTGTGATATTTCACGCATTGATACCCCTGAGAGCGAACCGCATCAATGATGACGGGTGCCGCTTGTTTGAGTCCCTTGCCGGTCAGCGCCAGAATCAGATATTCGTTATGCTCGGTCACATAACCGACGAAGCGCACCGCAACCCCTTTCCCTTTTAACTGGTAAAAGCTGGCGCGTTTACAGGCGACCGAATCACAGCAAAACGCATACTCATATTTGGCATCCGGAACACGATTGAAAGCCGGACGAAGCAACGCCAATTGTGCTTTGATGTCAGCCCGATTCGGGCGGATAAGCGTCAATTTCATTTCTTCACCACCACAAACGTAATCGCAGCAATCACAAGGAGCATCGGCAGGTTTTGCATTAAACGCTGTCCCGCACTGCCGCTAAAATTAATCGCTCCGTTGGTGATACCCCCGATTCTATTTCTGGCGGTTGCTGTTGCATCACCGGCAGCACCACCGCCCGCATTAATCGGCATGGTGCCGGAGTTGGTCAGTCCGCCTGTGAGAGTTGGGATCATTTCATCTCCTTAACCAGCCGGTAAGCGAGATAGCATCCGCCCCCAATCGCTGACAGTTTGACTAATTTCCCCACACTGGAGCCAGCCCAGAAGCCGCCCCCGAACCCTAACGCCCCTGTCGCAAGGGGGATCAGATAAATCAATGGTAATGGCATTGATACCCCCTATTTTTTAGCCGCCATGACCACAATCCCAATCAGGAGTAAGGCACCCAGACCGCCCCCGATATACAGGAGGGTCTTGTCATTGCCTTGTGATGCCGGTGTGACTTTGTTGCCGTTATCATCGGCCTGATGGGTTGCCTGTGGTTGCGTGTTGGCGTTGACCGAACTGTTATCACTGGTTGCGGCTCCGACAAGGTTGTCGAAGCCTTCCCCGACACTATCGAGCAAGCCGGAGCCAAAATTACTTAAATCATCTAAGAACGCCATGATTGCCCCTTACTTGATCAGGTCAGGACGAACAATCTTGACGGACTCAACAATGATCGGGATCGAGCCGACAGCACTGTCGGTTTTCACCGTGAATTTCAGCTCATTGGTGTGCGCTGTCTGGAACAGTTCATCAATGAAATAACCGCGCATAATCGGGTCAAAGTGATACATCCCTGATTGCCAGAATCGACGATTGCGTTTGGCGCGCATCGTCTCAACTGCGCGGGTTGTGTCATACACTTTGATATAATCGCGGTGAATTTCGAGTGAGTTCACAGTTTCTGACAAGAAATGCATCCGACGAACCAGCAACAGCGGGCTGGAGACCAAATCAAGAAACTCATTCTCTGTCGATGTCGCTTGCATGGTTTGCTTTTTGATTTGCGGTACAACAATACGCACCCCTTGTGCAGGGGAGACCGTCGCATGACCTTTGAGCACGACGCCCGGCGCGCTGCCGCTGGCATCCGGTGCAATTTCTACTTCAAGGATAATATTGTCTCCGGCCTCAGTCACAAGGGCGGTGTAACGCATCCCGTTTTTAGTCTTGGCGGTAATGTCAGCCAGCGGAATATGATAAAAACCATCAATCGACGGCATCCCTTTGTAGGCTTCAAGGGATTTCATTAACTTTCCGTCAAGGACAATGATTTCATCACCGTTTAAAGTAATCGAAACCCGTTTGATCTGCTCTGGTGACAGGTTGGTTTCAAGAAAGATTTCTTCATAAACGGGGCCGGTCGGGATAACCATTGAGGCTTTTTCCCCGTAGGCAACGCCCGTAAATGAATTAAGTCGCATCACTGAATTCATACGCTCTCCCCTTAACCGATCGCGTCTTCAACAGAATCAACATTATTTGACGCCCAGACCACGCCAGCGGCAACCACTGCGGCAATCAGGCCGACCACAGCGATATTCTTTGCGGATAACTTCATTTTTGCTCCAATAAAAAACCGCCCAACATTAGGCGGTCTGTATCAAAGCACACGATTCACAATCGATTCCTAACCCGATTGTGAATCCGGTTTAGAATAAATGTGATTTGAGTCGCATTTCACCATCGGATCGCCCCTTTCTGGTAGGCTTTTCCATCCTGAAGCAGGTACTCAAGCGGGTTTAACCGGTCGATTTCATCGGCTGATATGCCGGTCATTTTTTCTAAATATTGCGCACTGGTATGGGTCTTCTGCATCATCACACAGGCGCGCTGACAGTTATCAATAATGGTTTTCGACACTTCCTGACCCCGTTGAAACAGGTTGATCGAATGCAGATTGAACTTGCGACCCAGCCGCAAAATTTTGCCATGATAACCGGTGGCTTTCCCCGCATTCTCGCTATGCTCTGCAACCTCTTCACAGATGATTTTTAGCGGCTTTGGATGTTTGCCGTTGCCACAGCCCCAAACCACCCGACAAAAGCGGTCAAAGTCTTTGACGGTGGTTTCATGCTTGGGTTGATAGGCAATTTTAAACCCTTGCCGTGTTTTACGCCCTGCAATCATGGCGGTGGCAAAGTCTTTGATATTGTCATACCCCCGAACGACACGACCGGCCAGCGTGCCGGTATAGTCGCCAACCGGATCAAAGATAGCGACTTGATCGGTTGCACGGATAAAGAGTTTCTTTGCGGCTGAGGTCTTACCGCTGCCACTCATCCCGACCGCATAGACATGACCATTGTGCAGCGCATTATTGGGGTTAATCGGCTGCATGGTCTGGCGCTCCGTCTTCTTTGGCCGCTTGGATTTCTTTCGCTCGGTCAAGGGCTTTCAGCGCTTTCACCTGATGATACGATGAAAAGCCGAGCGCCCCCGCAGCCATGACAAAGGTCAGCTCTTCTTTGTACTGGACAAGCCAAGGCGGAAGCTCACCCCCGTATTTGACGAACAGCGGAGCCGCAGCCCCTGCCACCCCTTTGACCTGCGCTTCATCAAACATGAAATCTTTGTGTACGAACTGCCGGATCACTTCTTCAGTGACACCGATGACAGCCATTGAAGTTGCTTCGCCTGCTGCCAGTGCTGCCGCTTCTTTGGGATCGGTTTTGGCAACAGCTTCATCAGGGTTAAAATCCTGCTCGGTGATTTCATTCAGTAATGCATCTTCATCCGCTTTTGAATGGGTTTCCAGACCGTCATCATTTGGTATTTCGTTTTCTGAATATTCCGTCAGATTTTCCATTAAGAGACCACCTTGATTGCTTTAATCAGACCACCGAACACCACGCCTAAAGCACCCCCTAATCCCATACAGGCGAGGGTCGTCATTGGCTTTGATTGTGTTTCTGGTTTTGGCTCTGGATTGGGGTTACTTTCCGTCTGTTTTTCCGTCTGGATTGGCAATGATTCCGGTTGCCGCTCCGGTTGGCTCATTTCGTCAATCTGAGCCTGAACCGTTTCAAGGGGCTGAAAGGCTTTCATTTCTGCTTGGGCTGCTTTGCCGGTTCGGGTATCGGGACCACAATCACAGCGACCGTGAACAAAGGCCGAGCGTTTCCCTTTGCCTTGCTTAATGGCTTTGGGATTTTGGCAGGTATGACAAACCACATACCCGAGAATATCGTCAGATTCAGTCATGCTTTATCTCTCCTTCAAGTGTTGTGAGTCGGTGATTGAATGCTTTCAATAACCAAATGGTTTTGGTCAGCCACGGCTTGATAAAGCCAAATCCTAACGGGGGCTTATAGGCTTGTGCTTCGGTGTCCATTTCTTCCAGTAATTGGGTTGTTTTCGTTTGTAGTTTGCTCATGTTTACCTGTCTGTAAGGGTGATTAATCGGTGATTGCTGAGTTTCAGGGAGACATAACGATCAATGGCTATCTTTGCCCCGCGCATCAACGGGGCAATCAGACACTGAACGCCTTTGACACTCCATCCGGTGGCGTCAATGAGTGCTTTTTCAAGCGTTGAAATCTCCTTTTCTGAGGAAGGGTTACACTTATTTTCAGTGCTCCAAGGGGAAGCGCGCCGCGCTTCTTGCAAACGCTGGACGTCCTTCTTTTTCACGAGACTGTAACGGGTGGCGCAGGTTTGAATGATTTTTCCGAGCCAGTTCACACCAATGACCCGTTTGACGGTATCCCCGTATTTGTTGAAGTTTTCTTCATAAGCAAGCTTGGCTTTTGCGCCCAACTCACAAAATCCTTTCCAGCGGGATTGATCGGCATGGTCACGCAAGGTTTCCAACTCTTCATCAAAGGCGGTATCGACCGCGCTTGCCCGTCGCAATTGCCGCCACAAACCCACGGCAGGAGAGCCGGACTGTGAAAACTGTTTGATCCGGTGGGTTGAAGCCCACGCACGGGCAGAGAATGCCGACTCTTCGGCATCATTTTCCGGCATGTGTGAGCCGTTAATGTTTTTCGAAATGTATTTGATGATGTAGCCGGTTGCGGTGCCTTTGGCCGGATCGCTGTATTCAATTTTAATCCGGTGGGACTTGTGAAACAGGCCACCACTGATTAACTCGTCCTTGTCTTCTTCACAGGCAATGGATTCACAGATACGGACAAAATCAGCCTTCTGGCTGGGATGCACGTATAAGAACAGATGCGCGTGAGGTGTGCCGTCTTTGTGTGGCTCGGCTACTCTCAGGCCGAACCAGTCAATCTCATGTTTCTTGAACAGGGCACGGGCGCGTTTCCATTGCTCCATGATGTTCTGATGGGCTTCTTTGGGGGTGCAGCCGTTCCATTTACTGGAATTGCGGTGATACTTGGACGGCAGTGTCCATGTAATGAATACGCCTTCATAACCTAAATCAATCGCGCGCTCTTCATCACCACGGGAGCGGACGACTAATTCAACGCGACGGTTTTCCTGATTGGCAGTGGTACGTTGAACAACTTCCGCCAAATCAAAGGCGGTGCCGGTCTCTGGGTCGAAAACTGCCATTGATTCAATAAACCGTTTAGCTTCGCCCTGTTTCTGACGCCAGCGGGCAAACGAACGACGGGAAATATATTTGCGTTGTCCCTGACTGGCTCCGACCCGATCAAGGGCGATTTGTGAAAATTCGATATATTGGGTGCGTAAAAACCGGAATTTACGCGCCAGATAACCGACATCGAGACAACGACGGATCGCCCGCTCTAATTCACGCTCGGCTTCTCGGATATTGTCGTGATGTTTGCGGATTTGTGGCGGCTTGATATGGAGCTGAAACAGCTTATCACGGATTACTGAAAATGCCGTTTGTAATGCGTCAAGGTATCCGTGTTCTGTTGCTTCATCAATAGACTCACTGCCCATGATTGCGGTGAATTCATGGGTAAGATTCCATGCAAGGCGCTCAATCTGCTCATCACTCATCAGGGTGTCATGATCGAGCGATACCGTTTGATGACCGAGTGTGACAGGGGGTGCCGGTGCATTTTTACGGGCATCGACAAAAGGAAACTTTTTCTCAATCAGCGGGGCGAATTTCAGGCCATGCCGGACGGCATCATTGACCGCTAATTCGATATTCTTACGGGTTGGGTTTGCCCGTTTACGTCGCCTGAAAATCTGATGCTGAATATCTTCCTGCACGATTTTCGGCAGACGGGGCATAAAGTGGCGTGAAAATGGGGTGCCATTTTCGAAGGTATCCCGCTTTGCTGCGTCTTTTTCGGCTGCATTGTGCTGATCGCCTTTTGCCTCCGCCAGCCGAAGCGCGGCCGAGAGATAAGGCGAATCGGGGCGCACCTGATAAACGTCAATCAGGTGTTTTTTACGCAAAGTGCGATTGATATGATGACCAATAAAAGAAGCGGTATATTTCATTATTTTTGTGGCGTTAAACCGTGTTTCTCGCGGAGTTTCTGGATTAAGAAAAGGTTTCGTTTACGTTGCTGCTCCGTCATCGCGGCACCGGTGACCATGTCAGGACAGGGTTTGTGATAAGGTGCCAGATAATCGGAGTTGTGCCCCTTGGGTAGGGTATAACTCACATCATCCATTGAATTGCGCCTCGATATCATCCGCTTGCTGGCCTTCTGCCATACCGATAATGTCACCGTGAAAAGAATGCAGCGCGAGCCATTCCCCCCCGTTTATTCGTTTGATTTCATCTATAAAGATACTGATGTTGCCGACTTGACAGACAATGCCGCCCGTCATGCTATTGCGGTATTTTATTTCGTGTTTCATGCTTCACTATCCAACAGTTTTCTTTTTCTTGGCGGGATGGGCAGCATGATCTGATTTGCTGCAATCCTTCGGTCAAACTCAAGTTTGTTGATCAATACCAATCCGCCTGATTGCTCCTGTGGAATGGTGGGAATGATACAGTCATTGATTAGCTCTTTGACTTTGGTACGACTCATTCCGGTTTCTTCACAGAATTTATTGATTGTCTGAACGCTTGCAGACATGGATCAAACCTCCTAATATCGGGCGTAATCGGTTGTATATAGTTTTGTCCTAAAATCAGGGCGTGACTAAATTTATTATTTTTTTCAGGGCGAGTCAATGTTTTGTCCTGAAAATAGGACGAACTTTGTTTTGGAATAGGTTTATGTCATTGATAAAAAAAGAAGAAATAAAATTAAGAGACTTTGCGAATAGACTCAAAGAAGCAATGGGTGGATCATCTTTAAGGGGATTTGAAGAAAAAAGCGGCATTTCTAATTCAGCTTTGTCCTCTTATCTGAACAGTAAAAGCTATCCAACCCTTGATCGTTTGTTTGCGATATCTCAGGCTTCTGGAAAGTCTGTAGAATGGTTGGCGTCTGGTGAAATCCCAGATGAAAATATGGTCACTGTTTATCAGTATGATTTACGCGTCAGTGCCGGTAATGGTGCTTTGGTTGAGCATGAAAATCCTGTTGCTGAATTTCGTTTCAGCGCTGACTGGCTACGTCAGCAGGGGCTGCATGGTAGAAAGCTCTCCATTGTTCCAGTGATGGGGGATAGTATGGAACCCAGTCTTTATGATGGGGATTTGATACTGGTTCGCCATGAGGAAGTACGCGACGGGCTTTGTGTAATTCGGATTGACAATAATGTCTTAGTCAAACGGGTACAGTATGACTATGCGGAAGGGAAATATCTGATTTCGAGTGATAACGAACGGTACAAAAACATTGAGCTGGGCAAAGATTTTAAAGGGGATTTTCAAATCATCGGTCAGGTTGTCCGTGTGTTGCAGAGGGTCAGACAAGCGGCATGATTGAGTCGAGCGAATGGGGTTTTTTTACCACCCATGATCCAAACCGTTTTTTTGCTCGGGAAAGGGACGCTAAAAACCATGAAATCACCCTGACACTGCGTGATGAAGAGTTACACCCGAATCGGGATACCCGACGACTGAATGAAATGGTCAGCATCTGGTATCGGCTGCACGGTAAGACGCTCCGTGACCATATCCGATTGAGAAAGTTACTGTATCGAATGTCTGAACGGCTCGGTAATCCGATTGCTTCCGACCTGACAAACGAACATTTTGCCAAGTACCGTGAGCAACGAACGCAGGAAGTCAGTACAACCACCGCTAACCGAGAACATGCCTATCTACGGGCGATGTTTAACGAGCTTAAGCGCCTCGGGGTGATCGATTATGACAACCCCGTCCAACATATCCGCCAGTTCAAAGAGAGAGAAGGGGAGCTTCGTTTTCTCAGTCATGATGAAATCGCAACCCTGTTACATGCCTGTCAGCTATCCAGCAATCAATCCCTGATCTATGTGGTTAAGGTTTGTCTTGCAACCGGTGCCCGTTGGAGTGAGGCCGAAAGCCTGAAAGCGTCACAGGTGGCCGGAGGGAAAATTACCTTTCTGAATACTAAATCCGGTAAGAACCGCACAGTCCCGATCAATGAAATTTTATTTAATGAGTTGAAAAATCTAGGTAAAGTTGGTGATGAGAAACTATTTTTACATAGTTTGAGTGCATTTCGTAAAGCGATTGCAAGAGCACAGATTCAGCTCCCCAAAGGGCAAATGTCCCATGTATTACGCCATACTTTTGCAAGTCACTTTGTGATGCAAGGGGGAAATATTGTTGTACTGAAAGATATTCTCGGCCATAGCGAGATCACCACAACAATGCGTTATTCACACCTTGCACCAAGTCATTTAAGTGATGCGGTGGAGTTGAATCCATTGAATAAGCACCAGTGAATAGAGATATTGAGCCTATAATATTTATATAATGATTACTATTTCCAGTTATTCCAGTTATTCCAGTTATTCCAGTTTGAACTAATGTTGTTATATATTTAACTGGATTAATATAAACGGTTGGTCTGTGGATAGGATAAGCAATCAATATCTAAGAGTGAATATATTATATTAACTGTTATTTTTTAAGGATATGTTATGGAAAGAGGTGTTATAGCATTACCGGTTAATATTCGGTATGACACTGTAGGAGTGTCATTTAGTTCTATGACTTCAAAAATGGTTAGATATTATATGCTGTATTGGGACAAGATGATTGTACCTAGCAATAACATATTATCATTTTCAATACCTGATCAAGAAGATCTAATATCTGCAGGTAGGGTTTTAAAATATGATATGCAGTTCCATAATGGTCTGCTTTCTGAAAGAAATATCGCAGATGCAATGCTAAAACAGCAAGCTGATCTAGCTAAGATGTTTAATAAAGATCCAAAAGTTGATTGGGTTATTCATCAATCTGATTCTGACCAGTTATATTTACCTACAGAGCTATCAGAGTTAAAAGACAATATTCGCTTCAGGTTGACAAATATACTCCCTGTTCCTGATGAGTCTGTAAATATCAATGAAATACTTGAGTTTAAAGAATATCGCCGTGATGAACTAGGTAATTTACACCATAATATTGACGAAATGTACAAGCAGATTTTAAATGCACCAGATCAAATGCTTGAGGGGAAATCTGTTGTTTCTCAATTTGAAGAATCTATTAATAATCTAGATAAGGTTACTAAAGAAAGATTCAAGTTTTTCCATAAGTTCGATATTGATGTTAAGTATAAACTGTCTGGTAAAGATCTTGTGACGATGACAGGATTAGGTAGCTTAAGTAGTGAAGTTTTACCTGCGCTTGGTATAGACACGTTTACCAATTATTCTTTCACTCTTGTAACTGCGGTAGGCGCTCTTGCTGGTTTTATATCAGGGGTCGAGGTTTCATTAGGTCGAAATCAATCTTTAAAAGAGCCAACTAATAACCCTCTAATGTATTTATCCAATGCATCTAAGATTGGCATTATAAAGGTCTAGTGTGAGATTGGTCATTATCAGGTGTTTTTATAATTTGGACATCATATTATTTAATGTGCAACCAGTACCATTGTGTGATATTTATTACTGAATTTTCTCGTATGCCTAGCCCTCAAAATGGAGGGCTTTTTTATTAGAATTATTGAATAGTTACTACATGTTTATTCGATTTGACTCACTAGTCGAGAACTACTTAATTATATAGTAGTCTTGGATACTACGGAATCAGCGGATCCACATAAGCCCATATACGCCCAATATGCAATTTCCCCTTTTTATAACTTATTGATTTTATAATAAGGTAAAGGGTTTTCCAAATCCGCGTGTTGGGGGTTCGAATCCCTCCACCCCTGCCATTACAAATTGCATATTTATGCAAAACGAAACCCGCTCAATGAGCGGGTTTTTTGTGTCTTAAATAGCACTAATCGACACAAACAATGTGTCACGAAGAATTCTGTTACTCCAGAATAGCCTCATACAATACGCCTATCTTATCGATAATTTATATGAGTTAAGAGCAGTGTCGGGCTATGTCAATAATATGATTACATGTTATAAGCAGGAGGGAATCCTGAATAAAAAAGGAGGCTACCAAATTAAACTGGATCATTTAGATGCTTTTTATCTGCTTCCACATAAGGCTTAAACTCATCATGAGTAAGAACAGTTTTATCTAGCTCTTTCTTTGCTCTCCACTGAGTATTTTCTCTTAAATAATTTCTATTTTCTTTTGACTTTGATTTATTAACCAATTCTAGATGATAATTCATCTCATGCTCTTCACTGAAATTAACATGATTGTGATCTTTCATATAAATAATACCTATATCAATTAATATGCTATGCAATATTGTATTACTAGATATAGAGCTATCGTGGAATTTTTCAAGGTGTCTTTTTATCTCAGGTGCAGACTGTTGGGGAATTATGTGAAAAGAAACCCATAATTTTTATTATATATTGAGTTGCTACATGCTTAATCATTGAGTGGCCAACTGAATCTCTCGCTCAATCGTTGTACCGATATAATCATTGAAAGCGTTCGGTCATTGCTTCAATTCATCTCTCAGTCGCTCCGATACACCATCTAAGCAGGGAAATCATGTTCATTTGGGAGAGCACTGACAGTTAAATATCCCTCATGCTCTCAACAGCTTTGGGGAAAAATGATATCATCTCCTGAAAAAGAGGAAGTCAGTATGCCCCATTTTCGATTTCGTGCGGTGGAACCGCAAACCGTTCAACACCTTTCTAAAACATTGGTGGATGAGCTACAGTCCCCGATGAATGCTCCCCGTGAAGATTTTACATTCGAATACATCTACACCACTTTTTTCCAAGAGGGTGAGGTTGCTCCAGCTTATCCGTTTGTTGAAGTCTTGTGGTTTGATCGAGGCCAAGAGACTCAAGATCGGGTCGCGCAAATTATTACGCGACAGGTTCGAGGGGTGATAGGAGAAGAAGTGGATGTCGCTGTGATTTTTACTGCACTCTCCCAGAAAGATTATTATGATAATGCTCAACATTATTGATTGATACAATGGAGACAAGTTTAAAATGAATCCAGTTATTGAAACGATTCGGGGACATCGCTCGATTCGTTCCTTTGAAGAGAGACCGCTGACAACAGAGCAGATGGATACCATTATTGCTTCTGGGATTGCTGCGTCGTCTTCAAGTTTGTTACAAACCGTCTCTATCATTCGAGTTACGGATCAGGAGAAGCGGCGAGTCTTAGCTGAACTTGCGGGTAACCAACCTTATGTGGCAAGTGCGGCAGAATTTTTAGTGTTTTGCATCGATTATCAACGTCATGCTTCGCTGAATCCAGATGTTCAGTTAGAACATACTGAGCTCACCTTGATTGGTGCGATTGATGCCGGGATTATGGCGCAGAACTGCTTACTGGCAGCAGAATCGATGGGCTTGGGTGGTGTTTATATTGGTGGATTGCGCAATGCACCGAAAGAAGTCGATGAATTGCTGGGGTTACCACAATATACCGCAATTTTGTTTGGTATGTGTTTGGGATATCCGGCTCAGGATCCGGAACTGAAACCACGTTTGAGTCCCGAAGTGATTGTGCATGAGAACAGCTATCAGCCACTAGATCTGGCGATGATTACTGAATATGACCAGCAGATGGAAAAGTATTATCAGCAGCGTTCATCCAATACGAAGCAGCAAGCATGGTCCGATCAAGTCACAACCAAACTCAGTAAAGAGCAACGACCTTATATTCGGGATTACCTGAACAGTAAGGGATTAGCAAAAAAATAGCGGTCAACCTATCTTAGGACAGGACAAACAATAAAAAAGCCCAATTTTAAAATTGGGCTTTTTCGTGAACAAGCTGATATGGCTGTCATTTCACACCAAGATAGTGGACTGGATTATCAGGTCAGCCCTTGAATAATGACAAATTTTTCCAGCAGTTCATCTTCTGTTTCAATATGATTCGGATCGGTGATGATGCAATTGCTGATCGGACAAACCGACTGACAAGTCGGCTGATCATAATGGCCCTTACACTCGGTACACAGATCCGGATTGATTTCATAAAGATGTTCACCAAATGAAATTGCATGATTCGGACACTCAGGTTCGCACATATCGCAATTGGTACATTTACTGGTGATCAAAAGTGCCATATTACTTGCCTGTCGGGTTACGGGTATCCTGACCAACGTTCAGATTGCGCATCAGTAATGCATAATCGAGTTTGACGTCTTCAGGTACAGGAATATAGACGAAATGACCATTTCCTTTCGCGTCATCAATGGTTTCACCTTTACGGTTTTCCATCGCTTCGAGCGTGAACACAACATTCCCTTGTGGTGTCATCAGTTCCAGACTATCACCCAGACAGAACTTGTTTTTCACCTCAACCTCGACCAAATCGCCACGACGTTTATCGGTAAACTCACCAACAAACTGCTGACTATCCGATACTGAATATCCATAGTCATAATTCTGGTAAGCATCATGCGTATGGCGACGCAAGAAACCTTCGGTATAGCCCCGGTGTGCCAGACTTTCCAGTGTCCCCATGAGTGTCTCATCAAAAGGCTTGCCTGCGACAGCGTCATCGATCGCTTTACGATACACCTGCGCGGTCCGGGCACAATAATAGAATGACTTTGTCCGGCCCTCGATCTTCAGGGAATGAACGCCCATTTTGGTGAGGCGCTCAACATGCTGGACGGCCCGCAGATCTTTTGAGTTCATGATATAGGTGCCGTGCTCATCTTCAAAAGCCGCCATTTTCTCATCCGGGCGGTGGCTCTCAGACAGTAACACCACATCGTCAGTCGGTTTGCCCGCACCGATGGTGGTCTCAGGGCGTTCACTATGCACTTCTATTGCTTGCGGTGCATTGGGATCAAATTGCTCGACGATCTGACCGGCTTCGTTTTCTGTGCCTTTTTCGACTTTGTATTCCCAACGGCAAGCATTGGTACATGTTCCCTGATTCGGATCGCGTTTGTTGATGTATCCGGACAGGAGGCAACGGCCGGAATAGGCCATACAAAGTGCGCCGTGAACAAAGATCTCGATCTCAGTATCCGGACATTTTTCCCGGATTTCTTCGATCTCTTCCAGAGAAAGTTCGCGGGAGAGAATCACCCGGGTGACACCGTGCATTGACCAGAACTTAACGGTTGCCCAGTTGACGGCATTTGCCTGAACCGATAAGTGGATTGGCATTTCAGGAAAGGCTTCCCGAACCATCATGATCAGGCCCGGGTCAGACATAATCAGCGCGTCCGGCCCCATATCGATGACGGGTTTCAAGTCGCGGATAAATGTCTTCAGCTTTGAGTTATGCGGCTGAATATTACACACCACATAAAACTGCTTGCCCTGAGCATGGGCTTCATCGATGCCGATTTTCAGGTTTTCATGATTAAATTCATTGTTACGAACCCGCAGACTGTATCGTGGTTGCCCTGCATAGACCGCATCGGCACCATATGCAAACGCGTAGCGCATATTCTTGAGGCTGCCAGCCGGGGAAAGGAGTTCTGGTACGAATGTTTTTTCTGTTGTCATTGCTTCTATTCCAAATCTGATCACAAGTCAGGCCGATACCACCTGATGGTATCGGAGGGGGCGAATTTTACGTCAAAACAGGTTGTGATCCTAGCTTTGTTTCAGGGATTTCGCGGTAAATTCCGAGGAACGCGAGGTGATTGAAAATGGTGAAATGGCCGTGTGGATTGTGTCGGAAAAATCAAAGCCAGAAGTTGGTTCCCTCGACTTCTGGCTTTTCAATCATGAAGTGTGAATCGAATCAGCGTTACTCGGCTTCAGGCAAGCCACCTAATGCTTCAAACAGATTCGGCAGAAAAGCACTGAGTTCACCGCACATCAATGAGAAATCCGCATCGAAGCGAGCGGCACGATCTTCGCGGGGAATATCTTCGTTATGATCTTTCAAGTCATCGCTGTATTGGACTCTTTTCAGGCTTGCATCGTCGGCCAGTACGAACGTGATTCGTTCTTGCCAGCTGAGTGCCAGCTTGGTCACCACTTTGTTGGCAGTGATGTGACTCATAATTTCGTCACTGGTCAGGTCCTGTTTCTTACAGCGTACGACGGCACCATCTTCCAGCAAGGATTTTAGCTCGGCTTCATCTTGCAGTTGAAAACCGGCCGGTAATTGTCCGCTCTGAACCCATTCGGTGAGCGTGGTTTCGACAGCATTTTGTGGAATTGCCGGAATCACAGGCAGGCTGCCCATGGTTTTACGCAGTAAGGCGATCACCTCTTCTGCTTTTTTATAACTTCCCGCATCGACCACTATTAACCCCAGTGAAGGCATGATAAGCAAATAGGTATATTGGCTTTTGCTAAACGCACGTGGGAGGAGATCAATGATAATATCTTCTTTGAGCGTATCTTTTTCTTTCTTTTTGATGGGGCGGCCTTCTTCCGCTTCAAGCGTTTCTACTTTACTCGCAAGAGAATCTTGAATCACAGATGCCGGCAAGAGCTTTTCTTCTTTTCTGGCACACACAAGGATGCGGTCTTCAGAAACGTGGGTCAGCATATCACCATCTTTTCCCATCACACTCGTCCAGCCGAATTTCTGTTTATCCTGACTGCCGCATGGTGTAAAGCGGAATTCATGAAGTTGTTTTTCCAGTTGTTCGGCATTGAAGCGGATATCGCGGTTTACACGATAAACCATACAGTTTTTAAACCACATAAAGTCTCTCTTGTCCCATAATCAAGGGCGAATATCATAGGCTAAAAGCCGATAAATGTCTCAGCCGATTTGCAATCTCTGGAGCCGGTTAACTTCCTGAATGTTGTTGAAGCCCGACCTGAAAATGCAGAGCGATCCGGTAAATATTTATGATTGCAGGATGTTGTGGCAAAGCACTTATCTGTGAATTTGCGACGAAGGTTATGTGAAAATTTGTTTTCAAAGGTCACAAAAGTGTCATAATTATTTTTAATAATGCAGAGCGTTGATAGAAAAACAAACAAAGGCTAATCGGATATGTCCAGAAGGATTCTTGTGGTTGAGGACGAAGCACCCATTCGCGAAATGTTGTGCTTTGTGCTTGAACAAAAAGGTTATCAGGCGGTTGAAGCTGAAGATTATGAGACCGCAATTAACAAACTCGCAGAACCTTTTCCTGATCTTGTTTTACTTGATTGGATGCTTCCCGGAGGAAGTGGCATTAATTTTATCAAGCACATGAAACGAGAAGAGTTGACCCGAAATATTCCGGTCGTGATGTTGACGGCTCGCGGTGAAGAAGAAGATAAAGTTCGGGGACTTGAAGTCGGTGCTGATGATTACATTACCAAACCGTTTTCTCCGAAAGAGTTGGTTGCCCGGCTTAAAGCGGTGATTCGCCGCGTCACCCCGACAGCATTGGAAGATGTGATTGATGTGCAGGGGCTCAAACTTGATCCGGTTTCTCATCGGGTGACGGCTAATGATAAAGCGTTGGACATGGGGCCGACAGAATTTAAGTTACTGCATTTCTTTATGACACATCAAGAGCGGGTCTATAGCCGTGAACAGTTACTGAATAATGTCTGGGGAACGAATGTTTATGTCGAAGACCGGACTGTAGATGTTCATATTCGTCGCTTGAGAAAAGCACTGGAAGATGCTGAGCACGACAAATTGGTTCAGACGGTCCGTGGTGCCGGATATCGTTTTTCAACGAAAGCATAACTGATGTTAGTTATTTGGTTGAAAAATCGTAGAGGAGTGAGATGGTCGAACGTCTAACTTGGAAAAGGCTGGCTTGGGGGCTGGCTTTTTTTTACTGTCCTTGGTTGCTTGTCGGTTGGATCTTTGGCTACATGCCTTGGTTGCTGCTGATCGCAACAGCCATTCAATTACTCTGGCATCTGGGAAATCAAGTCCGTCTTTCTGCCTGGCTGTGGGATGAGCGCCGTTTAGGGCCGCCATCCGGCAAAGGACAGTGGGAGTATCTGTTTAATGGCATCTACCACCTGCAACAACATCAGCGTAAAAAACGCAAAGAGCTGACCAATCTGATCCGCCGTTTCCGCAACGGCGCTGAATCGTTGCCTGATGGTGTGGTGGTATTTCGTGATGAAGGGAATATTGTCTGGTGTAACCGTCTGGCTCAGAATCTGCTGGGATTTCGATGGCCGGAAGATGAAGGTCAGCCGATATCCAATCTTTTGCGGGCTCCCGATTTTATTAAATATCTCGAAAAGAATGATTTTACCGAACCGCTGGAAATTCACTCACCGCTGAATGTTGATCGCATGCTGGAGTTGCGTATTGTTCCTTACACCAAAGGTGAACACTTGTTGGTGGTTCGTGATGTGACCCAGTTAAAGCAGTTGGAAGGAATGCGGCGCAACTTCTTTGCCAATGTCTCTCATGAATTACGGACGCCAATGACCGTTTTACAGGGCTATCTAGAGATGACAGAAGATCCGGATATGCTGGGAGGGCCGATGTGGGAGAAGGCGCATCAGGTCATGACCGAGCAGCTGAGTCGGATGAATAGTCTGGTCAATCAGTTACTGACTCTATCGAAGATTGAAGCCGCACCGATGCACGAGTTGGATGAGATTGTCGATATTCCCGCGATGCTCAAGGTGTTAGAGAAAGAAGCAATAAGCCTCAGTGGCGACAATCAACATCAATTGCATTTTGACGTTGACGCCACCCTGAAAGTGTTGGGCGATGAAGATCAGCTCAGAAGTGCGGTCTCTAATCTTGTTTATAATGCGGTGAAATATACGCCGCCCAAGGCAGAGATTCATGTGCGTTGGTATGCCAGTTATCAGGGCGCATGTCTGGAAGTTGAAGATTCAGGAGAAGGGATTGCACCGCAGCACTTACACCGTCTGACGGAAAGGTTTTATCGGGTCGATAAAGCGCGTTCCCGCGATACCGGTGGCAGTGGCCTTGGGCTGGCAATTGTGAAACATGCACTCTCTCACCATGACTCACATCTTGATATTCACAGTGAAGTTGGTGTCGGCAGTCGGTTTTCTTTTGTATTACCCAAACGTCTGGTTGTGCAGCCATGAGTCGGTTCAAGCGCTGGCTATGGGGTATTATGGTCTGTTGGTGGAGTGGTTGGTCGCTTCAAGCCGCTACATTACCTGACACTACATCACCTGAATCGTTACCTGCATATCACAAACAGATTGGTGTCTCCGGCAGTCTCTTGTCGGTGGGATCCGATACTCTGGCTGGTGTCATGTCTTTGTGGGTGGAATCTTTTCAGGCTTATTATCCGAATATCAATATTCAAGTTCAGGCTTCCGGCTCTTCGACGGCACCGCCGGCATTGATACAAGGGACGGCACAACTGGGGCCGATGAGCCGTGTGATGAGACACCGTGAGGTCGGAGCGTTTGAACAAACATATGGTTATAAACCAACAGCCTTACGAGTGGCAATTGATGCCATCGGTATTTTCGTTCAGCAGGACAATCCGATTCAGGGGCTCAGTTTCCAGCAGATCGATGCCATGTTTTCAACGACACTGCGATGTGGTGAGACTCAGCGTCTGACAAGTTGGTCGCAGCTGGGCATACAGGCACGTTGGGCGCTGCGGGCGATCCAGCTATTTGGTCGTAATTCTGTATCAGGGACTTACGGCTACTTTAAAAATCACGCATTGTGTGGTGGTGATTTCAGCCCCAAAGTCAATGAACAGCCCGGTTCGGCTTCTGTGGTTCAGTCAGTTGCATCGTCGATGAATGCTATTGGCTATTCTGGCATTGGCTATTCGGTTTCCGGGGTTCGGTTGGTGCCGATATCCCGTCAGGGAAGCGATTATATTTTTCCGAGCCGGGATAATATTTTATCCGGAGACTATCCGTTATCACGCTATCTCTATATTTATATCAATAAGAGTCCGGAACGGTCACTGTCACCTGTGGAGGAAGCCTTTATTCGCTTTATTTTTTCCCGGGAAGGGCAGGCGCTGGTTGCCAAAGACGGGTATGTCCCGGTTTCGCCAAAAATTGCCAAACAAGAGTTGGCGAAAGTCGGGTTAAATTGAGGTTCAAAAGGCGATGACGCTGCAACATGCATGGTTACCGTCTTTCACACCCCGAAGTCTTTTAAAAGTTCAATGTCCAACCGATATTTTCCCAGTATTGCTGTTCGTTGAGTAAATCGGCATGAAGCAGTTTGTTGTTTTCTAACCATTCGGCGTCATGGCTGGAGAGCGTCCAGACGTTGTTCTCTGCCGTCAGAAATATCTCCGGGAGTAACTCATCACTTCTTTGTCCGTTGAGCACAATCGCCAGCCGGAGAATGCGGATCAGCCGGATGATCTGTTTTTTCTTGTAGAGTGTGAAGTCCGGCATTTCGTTGAGCTTTAAAGCCTTTCTCTGGAAGCGGACTAATGTTGAGAGCACCAGTTGTTGCTCGCTGTTAAACCCCGGCATATTGGTATAGCGAAGGATATACTCTGAATGACGGTGGTATCCTTGCAGGCTAATACTCAAACCAACTTCGTGTAACAGTGCGCTCCATTCCAGCAAATCGACCAGTTCATCATCCTGAGCCGAAATATTGGCTCCGTGATTGATTTGCTCAAAAAACTGCCGTGCTAATCCTTTGATTTTGGCTGCGTGTTCTAAGTCTACCCGATGTTTCTGGGCGAGGCTCTCGGTTGTTCTCAGACGAATATCCGAGCATTTAAAGCGCTCTTCCATCTCATACAACAGACCCTCTCTGAGGGCACCTTGTGAAAAATGCATCTCTTTGATATTCAGATCTTTTAAAATGGCGTAAAGAATGGCAACGCCTGCGGCAAATACCGGTTTCCTTTCGTCACTGAGTCCCTTGATATCCAATTCTTCAATCTGTGTTTTTTCACAGAGTTTGTCGATGAGCGTCTCTAACCGCTCGGTGGTCATAATGCCATCGTCATAGCCAATGCCGATCAACACTTCCCGAACTGCTTTGATTGTGCCTGATGAGCCAAATGCACTTTGCCAGCCTTTCTTGCGATACTGCCGGGCGACAGATTCTAGCTTTTGCTGTGCGGCCACAAAGGCTTGGGCAAAGCTCTTTTTAGAGAGCTTGCCTTGTGGGAAGAAACGCTGATTATAACTGACACATCCCATTTGGAGGCTGTTGACAAGCTGTGCTTCGAATCCCTGACCAATCACCATTTCCGTACTTCCCCCGCCAATATCAACGACAAGCATTGAGTCCGATTGCGGCTGAGTATGGGCAACGCCCAGGTAAATGAGTCGACCTTCTTCCATGCCCGGAATGATCTCTATCGGGTAGGGCAGAATTGCCCGGGCATGTTCAATGAATTTCTGAGCATTCACTGCTTGCCGTAAGGTATGGGTTGCCGCAATACGGACATTTTCAGGCGCGAACCCCTGAATGCGTTCAGCAAACATCGCAAGGCAATCCAGCCCGCGGGTCATCGCTTCGGCATTGAGTTTTTTATTGTCATCTAATCCTGATGCCAGCCGGACACGCTGTTTATGGCGGCTGACCAGTTGAAGATCCTGATCGATGACTTGTGCGACAACCATGTGGAAACTGTTTGAACCTAAATCAATTGCTGCGATATGCCGGGGTTCACTGGGTGTTTTCATGAGATTTTACTTCTATTGCTTTTTGCTTGCGTGTTTGTTTTTCGACATTTTTCAGATAATCGTAAATCGCTATCTGAGAACGTATTTTCTTTCGGTTACCACGGTTAACATATCGGTTACTCATCTCTTTGTCTATCCAACGCGCTTTAACCGTATCGGTAAAGTGAATGTTGATGAGGTCAATGATGCGTTTTTTCAGTCGCTCGTCACGAATTGGTGTGGCAACTTCAATCCGGTGATCGATATTGCGTGTCATCCAGTCCGCAGAAGAAATATAAACCAGCGGATCCCCGTCATTGTGGGTAATGATGACGCGAGGATGCTCCAAAAACCGATCAACGATACTAATGATCTGGATATTGTCACTGACGCCTTCTATTCCCGGTACCAGCGAACACATGCCTCGAATGATCATTTTGATCTGAACACCGGCAGAACTGGCTTCATAAAGTTTGTTACTCAGCTCTCGATCAACCAGATTATTCACTTTCAAGGTAATAGCGGCTTTCTTATTGGCTCTGGCATTGGCAATTTCATTATCCAACAATTCATTGAGACGGACGCGGGAGTTTCGGGGCGATACAATCAGGTGACGGAATTTGACCGGGCGGTATGGATTCTCAATGTAGCCAAACACGCTGCGTACTTCATTGGTAATTTCCGGATCTGCGGTTAACAGTGAAAAATCGGTATAAATTCTGGCGGTTCTTTCATGAAAGTTACCGGTTCCGATATGTGCATAGCGGATGATTTCTTCTTCCTCTTTACGACTGATCAAGAGCAGTTTTGAGTGGATTTTGAGTCCCGGGGCCCCAAAAATGACATGCACACCTGCTTCAGTCAGGATTCTGGACCATTCGATATTCGCCTCTTCATCGAAGCGGGCTTGTAGTTCGACCACAACCGTCACCTGTTTACCATTCATGACGGCATGGATCAGGGAATGCATCAATTTCGAATCTTTAGCGACGCGATAAATATTAATTTTGATACTGAGAACTTTGGGATCAAATGACGCTTGTCTGACCAGCTCGGTAATATGTTCGAAAGTGTGGTAGGGGTAATAAAGCAGAATATCTTGCTCTCTGATCGCATCAAAACTGTTGGCGAAACCGAAAAAATCAGCACACTTGATCGGTGGCATCGGTTTGTTTTCCAAGTAGTCCCGCCCGACATTTGGAAATGAGATAAAGTCTTTGAAATTATGATACCGGCCACCGGGGAGCAGGCTATCATAATTGGAAATTTTGAGTTTATCGCACAGAAACTGCAACATCTCTTTCGGCATGCTATTTTCGTAGACAAAGCGTACCGGCATGGCCGTTAAACGTTGACTGAGGCCTTCCGACATCTGTTCCAGCAAACTGTGTTCCACTTCATGGCTGAGATCATATTCGGCATCCCGGGTCATCTTAATCGCGTAACCATTGAGTTGATCATACTCGAAGAATCCTCTGAAAATATCGTCCAGACAATAGCGGATAATATTATCCAGTAACATGATCGTTTTGCGTTGCTTACCTTTTTGCTCCGGTACCATGATAAACCGAGGCAGGTGATTGGTCGGAATCTCAATCAGTGCATAGTGAGAACGTTCGTTGGTGTTCAGTTCTACGGCAATGTAAGCATATTCATCTTTGAGAAATTGCAGCATGTCGGCTTCTTCATTGAGTAGCCACGGTGTGATGTGCTGAATCACTTCATTTTTGAAATATTTTCTGACCCATCTCCCTTGAAATTCGTCCAACTGAGTTTCATTGACTAAAAAGATTCTCCGGCGAGCCATTTCCTTAATGAGATCGTTATACAGTTCTTCGAATTCCAGATTGAGCTTGAGCGCTTTACTTTGCATTTTGGAGAGCAGGTGTTTGTATGTACTGTTGCCGCCATGCTCCCGGTCAATCAGGATTCGCCGTTTTACATCGGCAAAACGGACTTTGTAAAACTCATCTAAGTTGTTAGAAAAAATTCCCAGAAAACGTATCCGTTCAATGAGTGGTACTGACTTATCCGCTGCTTCTTGGAGAACCCGTTCATTAAAAGACAACCAGCTTAATTCTTTTTCGATATATAACTTCTCAACACTCATACAATCAGACCTTTCATGCAACTCGGGGCGATACATTCAGCGACAGTTCGTCAGCCATGGCGACCAATTCTCTGTGAAATAATAATCAGTGAGAAATTGCCAGTGAGTCATGGCGTTTGTATTTGTAGCCCACATGATACAAAGCAAATATAACTATCAGTAATAAAAAAGAAAGTTAGGTGTTTTGTGTTACATTTTTATTTCAAAGTATATAAGACATTAGAAGATTCGTGGTGTTATCAAGGGATATTTGTTTATTCGGACGAGAAGAACGAACAGAAAAAATGCCGATGAATCAATCATAAAATCAGACTCGTGTGTTACTTGTTATTTCAGGTGGTTAGCGCTTGTTGTAATATAAATGTCACGTCATTGACATATGCTTATGGGCCGGAGATGTTGAAGCTTGGAGTCTCGTGAGTCTGTTGCAGGCCGGGGGACGGGTGTTATTCTCTGTCTGTGTTATTGGTATATCGGTCAGATTCGTTAGGACAAACATGTCATACCCTCAGTTTTCTCTCAAAGCAGCGGATAAAAAGCGTCTTGTTAAAGATCGGCTGATTCGTTTTACCGTTCGTGCTGGTGGTGTCAGTGTACTTGGGGCTCTGATCTTAATTTTTGTATATCTGATTTGGGTGGCGTTACCGCTGTTTTCCAGTGCTGAAATCAAGATGTCTCCCGTACATCTCAGTGTCTCAACCTCTGAACAGATCCCAATCCAACTCGCTGTTGATGAATATGGTCAGTATGTCTTTATGCTTGACCGGCTTGGGGAAATGACTTTCTGGTCTACTCAAAAAACAGCGCAGTCGCCCCTCTGGCAGCAGCAACTTGATTTCGTACCCAGGCAGAGTACGGTCGTTGGACATTGGTTTGCAGCATTAGGTGCCGACAAACAGCTGGTTATCGGCCGACCTCAATTCACTCATCGGCTCCGCGCAGGAGAGACAATCTTTGTTCCGGATTTTGAACGATTACCATTACCTTCATCACTCAGTGCCGATATCCCGGATCATGTACAGCGCTTGACGTTTGCTGTGTCTGCACAGGCCGTAACGCTCGCATTTGCCACGCAAGATGGCATGCTGACGGTTTTGTCTTTTGCCCCGCATTCAGAGCAAGTGAGCGTCTTTCGTTTTCCTGAAACGGTTGTTGCGGATGCGTTATTATTTGCACCGGATGGTCATACGCTGTATATCCGCGAAGGCGGTCATCTTGTGATTGCTATTCGCAACGGTCATACATATCGAGTCAGAGAAGTGGTCGATCTGACCCGAGGTGATACCCACCGAACAATCGTCCAGATGGCGTTACTACCGGGTGGCGACTCACTGTTAGTGCGTGACCAACAAGGCGTTGTCACCCAATGGTTTGACGTCATTCGGGATCAAAAAAGACAATTTATGCCAATCCGTGCATTCAACACCGGTGAGCAAACCAGTCTGATCGTGACGGATGCTTATCATCAGGGATTTTTCTCATTACATCACGACGGTCAAGTCCGCAATTATCAGGCAACGAATCATAAGCTTGTTCTGAGCCAAAAGGTGTTTAAACAATCGCCAGACCGGGTGGCGTTGTCTGACAATGAAAAATATCTGGTGGCTTATCATCAGGGGCGTCTGAATCTGGCTCGCATCGATCTCGGATATCCCGAGATATCATTTTCTGCTCTTTGGCAAAAGTTATGGTATGAAAATTACCCGGAGCCGGACTATGTCTGGCAAACGACCTCGGCTTCAGATAGCTTCGAACCCAAGTTTAGTTTGGTTCCGATCGCTTTTGGCACCATCAAAGCTGCTTTGTATGGGATGATTTTTGCTGTACCGATGGCAATTTTAGCCGCGATTTATACCGCTTATTTTATGTCTGCCCGGATGAGACGTAAGGTAAAACCGACAATCGAACTGATGGAAGCATTACCAACCGTCATTATCGGTTTTCTGGCCGGGTTGTGGCTGGCACCGATTTTAGAGCGACATCTGGTCGCTGCGGTGGTCATGATCATCTTGTTACCGTTATCGACAATTGTGTTTGGTCTGATTTGGCATTTTTCACCGGATCGATGGCGCAGAACGGTGCAGCGTGGTTGGCATGCTGCGCTTTTAGTTCCGGTCTTGGCTGGTGTGATGGTCCTGATGTTGCCTGTTGGCTTTCACCTTGAAACTTGGTTATTTGATGGTGATATCCGGGTGTTTCTGGCGCAATACGGGATCGACTTCAATCAGCGCAATGCCTTGGTGGTTGGAATTGCGATGGGATTTGCGGTGATTCCGACTATTTTTACCATCGCTGAAGATGCGATTTTCTCTGTGCCGAAACATCTTTCTGATGGGTCACTGGCATTGGGAGCGACGACTTGGCAGACCTTGACTCATGTTGTATTGCTGACGGCAAGCCCGGGCATATTTTCGGCGATCATGATGGGGCTTGGACGTGCGGTCGGTGAAACCATGATTGTATTGATGGCCACCGGCAATACGCCGATTATGGACTGGAATATTTTTGAAGGAATGCGAACGCTGGCGGCAACCATTGCGGTGGAACTACCGGAAGCAGAAGTGGGAAGTAGTCAGTATCGATTATTGTTTTTGGGCGCATTGCTTCTGTTTGTCTTCACGTTTTTAGTGAATGCATTGGCGGAATGGATTCGATTGCGCCTGCGAGAAAAGTATCGGGCATTGTAATGTTAGGACGAATTAAATGGTGAATTGGATAAAGTCCGGCTCTCCGTGGATATGGTTGACAGGCGGTGCGGTGAGTTTCAGTTTACTTGCCGTATTAGGGCTATTGCTATTGATTGGCTGGAAAGGATTGACCTATTTCTGGCCGACACCGCTGTTATCATGGCAGACGTCGTCAGGTGAGCGTTTGATTGGTCAGTTGTATGACCAAGATAAAGTGCTGGCCTCTCATTTGTCCTCGCCAGAAAACGCCAAAACAGAACAACAAGGGGATTCGATTACTCGTTTGCATATTAAAATTGCAAATCGGGATATTTATCCGTCAGATTTTATATCGGTCCTTAAAAGTCAGCTCTCTGAACCCTCGATGCCACAAGGGTGGGCTGTAATTGAGCGGGTTCGGGACGGGCAGTTTTTTGGCAAACCAATCGGCTATCGGCTGGCTGACGGTGGGATGGCGGATAACACTGACGCAGCCCTACAAGCCGGATTACGTGAGTCTGAGCAGCTTCATCAACAGATTCAAACCCTCACGTATGACAAAGTGCAGGCTTGGAGCCAACAGATTGAAAAACTCCGTTTGGACAAACGCAAGCGGGAACTGAACCACCAGATCGACGCGGCTTATCTGGCACAATATGAACGGCAGAAATCAGCATTGGAACAAAAGTTAACCGCGGTTTCTCAGACCTTGGATGCGTTGCGGGAGCAACTCAGGATGCAAGCGCTGGTGGCGGTGGATATGCGAGGGGATACCATTCACATTCCGGTGAGTCAGATCTTGAATATATGGTATCCCAACGATATGTCCTTGCCGGAAAAAGTGGTTCACTGGGGAAAACAGGTATGGCATTTTGTTTCGGACAATCCAAGAGAGTCCAATTCGGAAGGTGGGGTTTTCCCTGCAATCTTCGGCACCATCTTGTTGGTGATTATTATGTCTGTCATTGTCATGCCGCTGGGTGTGGTTGCTGCGATTTATTTACATGAATATGCCGGTGAAAATACCTTAACCCATCTGATCCGCGTCGCGGTGATGAATTTGGCTGGTGTGCCTTCAATTGTTTATGGTGTTTTCGGACTCGGTTTTTTTGTTTATACCATCGGTGGGACGATCGATTCGCTCTTTTATGCCGAGCGTTTACCAGCCCCGACTTTCGGTACTCCCGGTCTGTTATGGTCGGCGTTGACGCTGGCTGTGCTCACCTTACCGGTTGTGATTGTTGCGACAGAGGAAGGGCTAAGTCGAATTCCACTTGCTGTACGCCATGGCTCGTTGGCACTGGGAGCCACCCAGTTTGAAACTATTTGGCGGGTGGTTTTGCCGATGGCAACACCTGCTATGATTACAGGGTTGATTCTGGCTGTTGCCAGAGCTGCCGGTGAAGTGGCACCCTTGATGCTGGTTGGTGTGGTCAAAATGGCATCTCGCCTGCCGGTCGATAATGAGTTTCCATTTATTCATTTAGAACGAAAATTTATGCATTTGGGATTTCATATTTATGATGTCGGTTTTCAGACCAGCAATATTGAAGCTGCACGTCCGCTGGTATTCGCGACATCATTCTTACTAGTGGCCGTGATTGTTGCGCTGAATCTGACAGCAATTAGTATCCGGAATAATCTGCGGGAGAAATACAGAACAATGGGACAGGATTAATCATGTTGCCGCTGAATCATACGCAGCCATCAATTGATGTAAATCATCTCAGTGATAAACAGACAGCGATCGAGATTGATGATCTCAGCCTGTTTTATCAGGGAACCGTCGCGCTCAGCCATATTTCAATGCGGATACCCAAAGGGCAAGTCACTGCGTTTATCGGGCCTTCCGGCTGTGGTAAGTCAACGTTATTGCGTTGTATGAACCGGATGAATGATTTGGTTGAAGGGTGTCGGGTTGAAGGAAAAGTTACATTGCATGGTCAGGATATTTATGCGCCATCCGTAGATGTAGCAACGCTACGCCGGCGAGTGGGGATGGTGTTTCAGCGTCCGAACCCGTTTCCGAAGTCAATCTATGAAAATGTGATTTATGGGCTTCGCTTGCAAGGTGTGCGGAATGCCCGGATATTGGATGATGCTGTAGAGCGTTCGTTGCGGGCGGCTGCGCTGTGGGAAGAAGTGAAACATCGCTTACATGAGAACGCATTCGGCTTGTCCGGTGGGCAGCAACAGCGTTTGGTGATAGCCCGGGCCATTGCGATCGAACCGGAAATTATCTTATTGGATGAGCCGACGTCAGCGCTTGACCCGATTTCAACCCTGACGATAGAAGAGCTGATCAATGATCTGAAAACCAAATATACGGTGGTGATTGTCACGCATAACATGCAACAGGCAGCGCGAGTCAGTGATCATACGGCCTTCATTCATATGGGAAAGTTGGTTGAATATGCTGATACGGATACCATTTTTACATCGCCAGTGAAAAAACAGACCGAAGATTATATTACCGGGCGTTACGGATAAACGTTTGTCGTTACGACGATACAATTTAAGAGAGGCATTATGCAGTTTGGTCGCCACATATCCGGACAGTTCAACGCTGAGCTTGAAGCGATCCGGACTCATGTCCTGACAATGGGCGGATTGGTCGAGCAGCAGTTATCCTATGCAATGCAGGCATTACATAAACAAGATTTGGAACTGGCTCGTCAGGTGATCCGCGATGATCACAAAGTCAATGCAATGGAAGTATCTATTGATGATGCCTGTACCCGGATTATTGCCAAGAGACAGCCGACCGCGAAAGATTTACGCTTGATTATTGCCATTATCAAGACCATCACTGATCTGGAGCGAATTGGCGATGTTGCGACCAAAATGGCTCACGTTGCTATCGAGAGTCCTGCTTCGAAAGAGCGTCGGTTTCAAGTGTCTCTGGAACCGTTGTGTCGCCAAGCCATTGCAATGCTGCATCAAGTGCTGGATGCATTTGCTCGTATGGATGTGGAGGCTGCGGCTCAGGTTCACAAACTCGATGATCGGCTCGATTCAGAATACGAAGCGGTGATTCGCCAGTTGATGACCTATATGATGGAAGATACCAAAAATATTCCACATATCCTGCAAGTGATGTGGTCTGCTCGAGCCATTGAACGCGTCGGTGACCGTTGTCAGAATATCTGTGAATACATTATCTATTTTGTGAAAGGCAAAGATGTCCGCCATCTGGGCGATCAATCGTTGGATGATGTGTTAAAAACTGATTCCGACACATAAAAAAACCGGAGCTCTGCTCCGGTTTGGTATATCGACTTTACTTTTCATGATTGGGGTAAGTGATTGTTTATTTATTATCCAACCATTGACCAGTGTTGAGAACTGGCAAGCCTATGTTATTTTTTATCTAAATCTGAAGTGTGCTCAGATAAGTAAGCGGCAACACCGTCAGGTGATTCTTTCATGCCTGCTTTACCTTCTTCCCACTGTGCCGGACAAACTTCACCGTGTTTTTGGTGGAAGTTTAGTGCATCAACCATACGCAGCATTTCATCAATGTTACGGCCCAGAGGCAGATCATTGACGACTTGATGACGAACAACACCTTCTTCGTCAATCAGGAAAGAACCACGGAAAGCAACACCAGCGTCTGGGTGCTCAACATCGTATGCTTTAACGATTTCATGTTTTACATCAGCAACGAGTGGATATTTTACTTCACCGATACCGCCTTTATCTACCGGTGTATTACGCCATGCGTTGTGTGAGAATTGAGAGTCGATTGACACGCCGATAACTTCAACGCCTTTCGCTTGGAAGTCTTCGAAGCGTTTGTCAAATGCGATTAACTCAGATGGGCAAACGAATGTAAAGTCTAGTGGATAGAAGAAAACAACCGCTTTTTTACCCTTGGTAAACTCTGCAAAGTTAAATGCATCAACAATTTCACCGTTACCCAAAACAGCAGCAGCAGTAAAATCAGGGGCTTTACGACCAACTAGTACCATTTTTTTTGCTCCTAATAATATGAAAATTCCAGACTGTTGAAAACGGCCCGGTCCATGTTTGTTTCCGATCAACTATAGACAAATCCTAGTATAGGAAAAAGCGAAATAAATAGATTAAGTTTATCGAAAAAAACGATGAACTAGGATATGCTAGCCTTTATACAGATTTAACCCGTATATTAATGATTTTATGAATAAATGGCCGAGTTTAAAGCAAATTCATTACTTGGTAACCCTGTATGAAACACGCCATTTCAGCGAAGCGGCTGAACGCTGTTTTGTCAGTCAGTCAACACTGAGTAAAGGCATTCAGACGCTGGAAGCGCTCATCGGTTGTCCTTTATATGAGAAAAAAGACAAGAAGAGCCCGTTAGTCTTTACGCACGCCGGAGAACAGGTCGTTCTTCAGGGCAGAGAGTTACTCGCGAAAGGACAAGACTTGATTGAAATGGGAAAACTCTGTCAGGGCGATCTCATGGAAGGCCAGCTCAGAGTCGGTTGTATCCCGACGATTGCTCCGTTCCTATTGGGGGATCTGGTTCAAGAAGTCAATATGCGCTTCCCTAAGCTTCATTTATTGTTACGAGAAGATACCACGACCAATTTGCTGCAAGGTTTGCGTCACGGTGAACTGGATGTGCTGGTTTTAGCTTTACCGGTTGATATCGGTAATATGGAAAGTCGAATTGTCGGTAAAGATCCCTTCCGAATGATTATCAGTAAAAGTCAGGCTGATCGTATTCCTGTGCCGATTCGTTATGATGACTTGCCCGATGAATCTGTATTTCTGTTAGAGAATGAGCATTGTTTGACCGAGCATGCGGTGTCAGCCTGTCAGTTAACGGAAAAAGAAAAAATTAATCCCTTCATGGCAACAAGCTTGCACACGCTGGTGCAAATGGTGGCGAATGGGTTGGGTACGACGTTTATTCCGCAGATGGCGATTAAACACGGTTTGCTGGATAACCAAAATCTGGTGGTGGTTGAACCGCCGGGTCAAAGTGCATTTCGTCTGATTGGTTTAGTCTGGCGGCCGAGTTCCTCTCGCAGTCAGGTCTTTCACCAGTTATCTGAGGTCGTTTCAGAACTCCTTTAGCAGTTGGTCTTAACCAGATGTTCATACGGCATTAATGTGCTTTCTTAGTTTTTTATATTGATAGGTTGCAGTTTTTTGTAAAATTTTACAGCACTTATCGATTGAAGCTTTCATAAAATCAAAAATATTCACAATGTCAATTTTACACAACTCGGTGAGCCAGTTGTTGCTGACGTGTTGGATGAATTTGAATGAAATCAATCACTCACTAATCTCCCCTGAAAAGATAGTCTTTTATTACACAGTTTCGTTGTGAATTATTTGGTAATTTAATTACGAAATTAAATTACTTTTTGCGCTTATCTCTCCCACAGTATGAAACTTCAAATTTTGTTTTTTGCTGCTTAACGGTCTTTTCATTTATCTGTTTATTTCCTAGAGTTTATCTAGCTTAAATAAGACTTATGTCTAGTATGAGAACGGTTGAAAAATTGATCATTCTGGAACATGGTAGATAACATCAAAGTAAAAATATTGGGTTTGAGTTGTATTTAAATGTTGTTTTAAATTTACAAATGAAATTGATGTGTGATTGGATGATTTTGACGAAAAAAGAGGGAAGCAATGATGGAACCACTCGCTGATGAACAAACGCTCTCTTGTGAGCAACAAAAAGTGCTTGAACGACTCAACATTCACGGCAGCGTGCCTGAAGCGCAGTCTTATATTATCTCATCGGCAGCACAGCTCTTTTTGGCTGAACTTTGTGCTCGTTTTGCGCCTCATGTCGAAACCTTATTGCAGCGTCGTATTGACCGTCAGGAAAGCATTGATCAGGGGACATTACCTCACTTCTTGCCGGAAACTCAGTCGATTCGCAACGGGCAGTGGAAAATTTTAGGCATTCCACAAGATTTGCAGGATCGACGGGTTGAAATTACCGGGCCGACCGAACGGAAGATGGTGATTAATGCGCTGAATGCGAATGTAAAAGTGTTTATGGCTGACTTTGAAGACTCAATGTCTCCGGTGTGGTCAAAGATGCTGGAAGGACAGATTAACCTTCAGGATGCGGTGAATGGCACCATCAGTTATGTACAACCGGAAACCGGTAAGTCTTATCAGTTGTGTGATGATCCTGCGGTGCTGATATGCCGGGTGCGTGGTCTGCATCTGCGGGAAAAACATGTCACGTTTGAACAACAGCCGATTCCCGGTGCATTATTCGATTTTGCACTCTATTTTTTCAACAATTATCAGGCGTTACTGAAAAAAGGCAGCGGTCCTTATTTCTATATCCCTAAACTGCAAAGCCATCAAGAAGCGAAGTGGTGGAGCGATGTCTTTCATTTCACCGAAGATTATTTCGGGCTCAATACCGGTACGATCAAAGCGACCGTCTTGATTGAAACACTACCGGCAGTGTTTGAAATGGATGAAATCCTGTTTGCCATGAAAGAGCATATTGTCGGCCTGAACTGTGGCCGTTGGGATTATATTTTCAGCTACATCAAAACGTTGAAAAACTATCCGGATCGCGTGCTGCCTGATCGTCAGGTCGTGACAATGGATAAATCCTTCCTCAGTGCTTATTCCCGCCTGCTGATTCGCACTTGTCACCGACGCGGTGCTTTTGCGATGGGTGGAATGGCTGCTTTCATTCCTGCCAAAGATGCGGCACAGAATCGTCAGGTTCAGGAAAAAATTCACCAAGACAAGCGACTGGAAGCAACCAACGGACATGATGGAACCTGGGTTGCCCACCCAGGCCTCGCGGATACCGCCATGGCTGTGTTTGATGAGGTGCTTGGCAGCAAACCCAATCAATTGGACGTCACGCGTGAGCATGACGCGCCGATCTCCGCCGAAGAATTACTCCAACCTTGTGAGGGGGAGCGAACCGAACAGGGAATGCGGCATAACATTCGGGTCGCACTGCAATACATCGAGGCCTGGATTTCCGGCAATGGTTGTGTACCGATTTACGGGTTGATGGAAGATGCCGCAACGGCAGAGATTTCCAGAACCTCTATCTGGCAATGGATTCGACATCATAAGACGTTGGATAACGGGGAGGTTGTCACAAAAGCTTTATTCGAGCGGTATCTCGCTGAAGAAGTTGACGTGGTACGCACAGAAATCGGAGCAGAACGGTTTGAGCAAGGGCGTTTCAGTGAAGCCGCACAACTGATGAAACGTCTGACGACCAGTGATGCGTTAACGGCATTTTTAACGGTGCCGGGATATGACTATCTGGCGTGACCCGTGAGGAGCGCGTTCAGTGTGGGGAGCATCTCGACTCAGGCTCGGTGGTAGTAAACGAAGCCGTGACGGGAATAACAATAAAATGGATCAAAATGTGAAACAAGCTTTTCAGTATCAACTGTTTAAAACGGTCTGGTAAAGGAAAGGGAGAAGGATTACCGATATCATTCGGGATAACATGAGGGATAAAACTATGACTCTGACTCGTCGTCAACAAATTGAAGCGCTGGAAAAAGACTGGGCAACCAATCCTCGCTGGCAGCATGTGAAACGGACTTATACCGCTGAAGAAGTCGTCGCACTCCGGGGATCGGTCATACCGGAATATACCCTGTCACAGCGCGGTGCCGACAAACTTTGGTCTTTGGTTAATGGACAGGCGAAAAAAGGCTACGTGAACTGTCTGGGCGCACTGACCGGCGGACAGGCGGTTCAACAAGCCAAAGCTGGTATTGAGGCCATTTATTTGTCGGGCTGGCAAGTCGCCGCAGATAATAATACGGCTTCAGCGATGTATCCGGATCAATCCCTCTACCCGGTCGATTCTGTGCCGGCAGTGGTCAAAAGAATCAACAGTGCATTCCGCCGTGCCGATCAAATCCAGTGGTCGAATGGCATTACCCCGGAAGATGAAGGGGGAATCGACTATTTTCTGCCGATTGTTGCCGATGCAGAGGCTGGTTTTGGCGGGGTGCTCAACGCCTATGAACTGATGAAACATATGATCGAAGCCGGTGCGGCTGGTGTCCATTTTGAAGATCAACTGGCATCGGTGAAAAAATGTGGTCACATGGGCGGTAAAGTATTAGTCCCCACTCAAGAAGCAGTGCAAAAACTGATTGCAGCCCGTCTTGCTGCTGATGTTGCGGGGACAACGACATTAGTGATTGCGCGGACCGATGCCAACGCAGCCGATTTGTTGACCTCCGATTGCGATCCTTATGATCAGGATTTCATTATCGGAGAGCGGACGGCTGAAGGGTTCTATCGGGTAAAAGCGGGGATTGAACAGGCGATCTCGCGCGGTCTGGCCTATGCACCTTATGCTGATTTGGTCTGGTGCGAAACTGCCAAACCTGATTTGGAGGAAGCACGGCGTTTCGCCGAGGCGATTCATGAGCAGTATCCGGATCAGCTACTGGCATATAACTGTTCTCCTTCTTTTAACTGGGAGAAAAATCTCGACGCAGAAACCATTCGGCACTTCCAACAGTCACTCGCTGACATGGGATATCGCTATCAATTCATCACGTTAGCGGGGATTCATAACATGTGGTACAACATGTTCGATTTAGCCCATGCTTACGCGCAGGGAGAAGGGATGCGTCACTACGTTGAAAAAGTTCAGCGGCCTGAGTTTGAAGCAGCAGAGCGAGGATATACCTTCGTTGCACACCAACAGGAAGTCGGAACCGGTTATTTTGACCGCGTGACCAATACGATTCAGGGCGGGCAATCTTCTGTGACAGCACTGACGGGGTCAACCGAAGAAGATCAGTTCTGAATCTCGCGAAGGTTTTTTACAATTCATCTTGCCACTTTACTTTGCAATTCATCTTGTGAGATTGCAAAGAGAGCAGCTTAGGCTGCTCTTCTTTTTTGTAATCATTCATCGATTGGAGTTCACCCATCAAGTTTGGCTATCGCCATTCTCGTTAAAGGGAATCAAGATCTTCATCTTCGCCCCCGAACTCATCCGGTTCGGCTTCTTCTTGTAGTTCAAGCAGGTTAATCGCAATCGCAACAAAGTCGTTGTCGGTGATGATTCCGACCAGACGTTCGTGTTCGATCACCGGGAGGCAACCGACCTTGTGTTTTTGCATAAATAAGGCACTCTCTTTCAGTCCCGCATCGGGAGAAACCGTGATCATATGTGTATGCATGATTTCTGAGAGCGGGTGGGAGAGTAAGATTGTCGAAGGCGAAATATCACGATTCAGACAGGAGTGCTGGGCCTGTAAGATGTCTCTTTGGGAAACGATACCCAAGATTTTCTGGTGTTGATCGACAATCGGAATATGGTGAATTTCGTATTTTTCCATAAATGCCCGGGCATCTTCTATGGTATGTGTGGGGGTGAGCGTATGTGGATGGCGAGTCATCATGTCTTCAATTTTGATCATAGCGAACTCCTTACTGAAGCGGCAATCATCGAGTGTTGTGAATCCAAGAAGGTGGATACCCTGACTATAGTTTTTTCTGCTGAACCGAGATGAGAGATCGCGACCGATTTCTGGCTTTTGTTAAAAAAATTATTCCAGATTTAGCCTGAATCAATGGAATACGCTGCCGTCCTCGCTGATTTCCGTATATACTACCGCGCTGCGAATGACTAGACAGAAAAGAGTTATGCAAGTTTCCGATTTTCATTTTGACTTACCTGATGAGCTGATAGCCCGATACCCCAAAGCTGAACGGACATCAAGTCGTCTGTTGCAGCTCGATGGTGAGACAGGTGCCGTTGTTGACGGAACCTTTACCGATGTGCTGGACCTGGTGCGGCCGGGTGATTTACTGGTGTTTAACAACACGCGAGTTATCCCGGCTAGAATGTTTGGTCGCAAAGCCTCCGGTGGTAAGATTGAAGTGTTGGTTGAGCGAGTTCTGAATGAGCACAGTATATTGGCTCACGTCCGCTCTTCAAAAGCCCCGCGTGCCGGCAGTGCATTATTGCTGGGAGAAAATGACGATTATCCAGCCACGATGGTTGCTCGTCATGATGCCTTGTTTGAGATTCGTCTGGAAACTGAAGTCGCAGTCCTGGATGTCTTGAACGCAATCGGGCATATGCCTTTACCGCCTTATATTGACCGGCCAGACGAAGACGCTGATAAAGAGCGTTATCAGACCGTCTATAACGAAAAACCGGGTGCGGTTGCCGCACCGACCGCAGGGTTACATTTTGATACTGATTTGCTTGAACAAATTGCGGCAAAAGGTGTCGAAATGGCTTATGTTACGCTTCATGTCGGTGCCGGCACATTTCAGCCTGTACGGGTTGAAAATATCAATGATCATCATATGCACGCGGAATACGTTGAAGTGCCTGCCGCTGTTGTTGATGCCATTGCCGCGACTCGTCAACGTGGTGGCCGGGTTATTGCTGTCGGAACCACTTCGGTTCGTTCATTAGAGAGTGCTGCACATCAGGCGTTGAAAAATGGCCAAGCGTTGGCCCCTTTCTTTGGCGATACCGATATTTTCATTTATCCGGGGTATGAGTATCAGGTTGTCGATTGTCTGATTACCAATTTTCACCTGCCGGAGTCAACCTTGATCATGTTGGTGAGTGCTTTTGCCGGCTATGACAATGTGATGGCAGCGTATCGTCATGCCGTCGAACAAAAATATCGCTTCTTCAGTTATGGGGATGCGATGTTTATTGCAAAGCGTCAGCATGAAAGAACATGCGCTTAGCGCACGCAAGCGCTAAGCGAGGGATGTTTGCGAAACATCCGAGAGAAAATTTCTCGTAGACCGTCAGATTGTTTCTCTGGCACTTTGGAGGCATTGTGAAGTTAAAATTTGAACTGAAAAAGAAGCAAGGAAATGCCCGGCGTGGGCAGATTACTTTTGAACGTGGGACTGTACAGACTCCTGTATTTATGCCGGTCGGTACTTACGGTACGGTAAAAGGTATGACCCCTGAAGAGGTCAAAGAAACCGGTGCTGAAATCTTACTGGGTAATACCTTCCACCTCTGGCTGCGTCCCGGGCAGGAAGTGATGAAAATGCACGGTGATTTACATGATTTCATGAATTGGCAAGGGCCGATTCTGACGGACTCCGGTGGTTTTCAGGTCTTCAGTCTGGGAGATATTCGTAAAATCACTGAAGAAGGTGTTCATTTCCGTAATCCGGTTAATGGTGAGAAAATCTTTATGGATGCGGAAAAGTCGATGGAAATCCAGAAGGATCTCGGCTCTGACATCGTGATGATCTTCGACGAGTGTACACCGTATCCGGCGACGCATACGGAAGCCAAACAGTCGATGGAAATGTCATTACGTTGGGCAAAGCGTTCGCGAAACCATTTTGACCAGCTGGAAAATCCCAACTCACTGTTCGGTATCGTGCAGGGTGGGGTGTATGAAGACTTACGCGATGTGTCGGTTGCCGGTCTGACTGAGATTGGTTTTGACGGCTATGCTGTCGGCGGTCTGGCTGTCGGTGAACCGAAAGAAGACATGCATCGTATTCTGGAGCATACGTGTCCACAATTACCTGAAGATAAACCTCGTTATCTGATGGGCGTCGGAAAACCGGAAGATCTGGTCGAAGGGGTTCGTCGCGGGATCGATATGTTTGATTGTGTGATGCCGACGCGTAATGCCAGAAATGGTCATTTGTTTGTGACTGGTGGTGTGATAAAAATTCGCAATGCAAAACACAAAACGGATACGACACCGTTAGATCCACATTGTGATTGCTATACATGTAAACATTATTCTAAGTCTTACTTACACCATCTGGATCGTTGTAATGAGATTTTGGGTGCTCGTTTGAATACTATCCATAATCTTCGCTATTATCAGAGACTGATGGCAAGTATCCGTGAAGCGATTGAAGCTGATCGATTTGACGCGTTTGTCGAGGAGTTTTACGCACGTAGAGAGCGTGCTGTTCCGCCACTGGCAAAAGCCTGAATGGATTGCACCGGAAGATAATCACCAAGTGGTTGAAATTCCAATGGCGCAACCCAACATAAGATAAATATGATTTAACAACAATAACCCGAGAGGACGTTTCTCAATGAGTTTAATTTCTGTTGCCCATGCGGCGGGCGAAGGCGCACCCCAAGGTGGTGGTTTTGAAATGCTGATCATGCTGGCTGTGTTTGCTGTCATCTTCTATTTCATGATCTATCGACCACAAGCCAAACGTGCCAAAGAGCATAAAAACCTGATGTCTTCGATGACAAAAGGTGATGAAGTATTAACCAGTGGTGGTTTGATTGGTAAAATTACCAAAATTGCTGATGACAATGATTTCATCACGATCGAACTGAACCCGAATAATCCAGTTGTGATTAAAAAAGACTTCGTTACTGCAGTGTTGCCAAAAGGTACGCTTAAATCTCTATAACAGCTAGAGGATCCTCGCTGTGCTGAACCGTTACCCATTATGGAAGTATCTGATGGTGGCATTGATTATCGCCATCTCTGCATTGTATGCACTTCCGAACATTTACGGTGAAGACCCAGCTGTTCAAATAACAGGGGCGCGTGGCGCCTCTGTTGATATGGCAACGCTGGATACTGTCACCCAGTCGCTTGACAAAGCGCACCTTTCATACAAATCAGCCGCTTTAGAAAACGGCTCAATTCTTGTCCGGTTCAATAATACCGATACTCAACTGAGTGCCCGAGATACGATTCGGGAAGCGCTTGATCGTAATATGATCGTGGCATTGAACCTTGCACCATTGACACCGCATTGGCTGGAGTCTATTGGTGCGACACCGATGAAGCTGGGGCTTGATTTACGCGGTGGTGTGCATTTCCTGATGGAAGTGGATATGGATGCCGCCATGGACAAATTACTGACTCAGGAAGAAGATGCCTTCCGAACCGAGCTTCGGGAAGCTAAGATTCGTTATCGTGCCGTTCATACTGCTGACAACAAGCGTTTGGAAGTCGTACTGCGTAACGAAGAACAGGCTAATGAGGCAGTAAACATTCTTCAGCCAAAACACCGGGATATGACTATCTCAGCGGCAGAAACACAAGGCCGCTATGTTGTGACGGCGGTGTATAACGAAACGCGTCTGCAAGAAATCCGCAATTATGCTGTTGAACAAAACATCACGATCTTAAGAAACCGGGTCAATGAACTTGGGGTTGCGGAGCCATTGGTACAGCGTCAGGGAGCCAACCGTATTGTGGTTGAACTACCCGGTGTCCAAGACACTGCGCGTGCCAAAGAGATTCTGGGTGCGACGGCAACACTGGAATTCCGTGAAGTTGATACCAGTGTCGATTTGGCAGCCGCTGCTGCCGGACGTGTTCCACCGGGAACGGAGGTCAAACTTGACCGTCAAGGTCGTCCGGTCGTGCTGAAAAAACGCGTTATCCTCAGTGGTGCCAGTATCACCGATGCGAGTTCGAGCGCCGATGAATATGGCCGGCCTCAGGTCAATATTTCTCTCGATAGTGAAGGCGGTAATAAAATGTCCGCATTCTCCGAGAAAAATATCGGTAAGTTGATGGCAACTGTTTTTGCTGAGTATAAAGACAGTGGTCGTAAAACACCGCAGGGGAAAATCATCCTGACGAAGCACGAAGAAGTGATTAACCAAGCGACCATTCAGTCGGCTTTGGGACGTAGTTTCCGGATTACGGGGATCGATTCTTCCGCAGAAGCTCATAATCTGGCATTGCTGCTCCGTGCCGGTGCTTTGATCGCTCCGATTTCTATTGTTGAAGAGCGGACAATCGGTCCGTCTATGGGACAACAGAATATCGATATGGGGGTTCAGGCATGTGTCTGGGGGATGCTCGCAGTGATGCTGTTTACCGCACTTTACTATCGTAAGTTCGGTTTGATTGCGAATTTGGCACTGGTGGCAAACTTGATATTGATTGTCGGGGTGATGTCTATGATCCCCGGGGCAACGATGACATTACCGGGAATTGCAGGGATTGTATTGACTGTCGGTATGGCGGTGGATGCCAACGTGTTGATCTTTGAGCGGATCCGGGAAGAACTTGTTGAAGGGCGTAATCCGCAACAGGCGATTCATCAGGGATATGCCAATGCATTTAGCACCATTGCTGATGCAAATATTACAACGTTAATCACTGCGATTATCTTGTTTGCGGTCGGAACGGGTGCAATCAAAGGATTTGCTGTGACGTTGTCCATTGGTATTCTGACTTCAATGTTTACTGCCATTATTGGGACACGTTGTGTGGTGAACTTGCTTTATGGCGGCAAGCGGATTAAGAAATTGTCGATCTAATCGTCGTCATGATTAAAAGCTGGGAATAGATATGTTTCAAATTCTAAAAGCAAAGCAAGCGATCAACTTTATGGGTTGGTCGAAGTTTGCCTTCCTCCTTTCAGCGTTAGTGATTGTGGCGTCTATCGTGACAATCTCTACGAAGGGGTTTAACTGGGGGCTTGATTTTACCGGTGGCACACTGATTGAAGTGAGTTTTGAGCAACCTGCTGATCTTGAACAGGTCAGGAGTGCGCTTGAAGCGAAAGGTTTTGGCGATGCGACTGTGCAAAACTTTGGTTCGGCCAAAGATGTGCTGGTTCGTCTTCGCCCGCGTGATAATGTTGCCGGTGAAGCGCTGGGTAACCAAATCATCAGCGCAATCAATGCTGGTACAGGACAGCATGTTGAAATGCGTCGTATCGAGTTTGTCGGCCCCAACGTCGGTGATGAATTAACTGAAGCGGGCGGGATGGCAATCCTGATATCGCTCCTTTGTATCCTGATGTATGTGTCGATGCGTTTTGAATGGCGTTTATCTGCCGGGGCTGTTTTGTCTCTGGCGCATGACGTGACCATTACGCTCGGTGTGTTTTCGTTCTTACAGATCGAAGTTGATCTGACTATCGTAGCTGCATTGCTGACGGTGGTGGGGTACTCACTGAACGATACTATCGTTGTCTTTGACCGGATTCGTGAGAATTTCCGTAAAATGCGGAAAGGAGAATCTGCCGAAGTCATGAATAATTCAATTACACAGACGCTGAGCCGGACTTTAATTACCTCAGGTACGACGTTATTTGTGGTGATAGCTTTGTTCGTTGAAGGCGGGGCGATGATTCACGGATTTGCCCTGGCATTGTTACTCGGTATTACCGTCGGGACATACTCTTCAATCTACGTTGCTTCTGCTCTGGCCTTAAAACTAGGGATCAAACGTGAGCACTTACTTCAACCGCAAGTCGAGAAGGAAGGTGCGGAGTTTGATGAACTCCCTTAATCATTCGCACTGAGCTTAATAATAAAAAAAACCGCTGATATCAGCGGTTTTTTTATGTTCAGACCATTCAAGCAATGATTATTTTAGAATCGCATCATTACCTTGTTCGCGGATATGCTTCAGGATTGCTTTGGTTCCTTTGGCGCTTGATGCCACGATATTACCTGACTTGATGTAATCTGTCCCACCTGCGAAATCCGTGACGATAGCACCGGCTTCACGGGCGATGAGATCACCTGCTGCCATATCCCATGGTTTCAATCCCAGTTCAAAGAAACCATCGACACGATTAGCAGCAACGTAGCATAAATCCAGTGCCGCAGAGCCTGTTCTGCGGAAATCAGCACATTCAGTAAAGAGAGCTGATACGATTTTTAGGTAAGACTCAGCGTGCTGTTTTTGTTTAAAAGGAAAGCCAGTTGCCAGCACGGTACCCTGTAAATCTTTGAGCGCATTGACGCGAATGCGGGAACTGTTCAATTGTGCTCCCGATCCACGTTGTGCGGTAAACAGTTCATTCATCATTGGGTCGTAAACACAGGCGACTTCAGTTTTGCCTTTGATGCGTACCGCGATAGATACGGAGAAGTGAGGTATTCCTCTGAGGAAATTGGTGGTGCCATCCAGTGGGTCGATGATCCATTGTACGTCTTGATCTTTTCCTTCAATCACGCCATTTTCTTCAGCAATAATGACATGTTCCGGATAAGCGTTTTTGATAACGTCAACAATAATAGACTCTGCTTCTTTATCTACATTAGTAACGAAATCGTTCGTACCTTTTTGAGTTGACTGAATTTTTTCAGAATTTTCTAGTGATTTAGCAATATGGTTGCCAGCTTTTCGTGCGGCACGAATAGCAATATTAAGCATTGGATGCATACGGGTTTCCCAACGGATGTTAAAGAACGAAAAAAGCGGGCTAAAGTATACCAGAGATCCTCAGAAAAGGAAGTGGTTAAATTATGTTCTATAGGGGGATTATTTCACTCAGAACCTGACCATTTTTATCTGCTTTATGGTAACATCGGCAGCTATTCAATGATGTCGTCATCCCATAATCAATAAAGTAGAATCACCCATGCTCAGTCAAGTGAAAATCGTGCTGGTCGGCACTTCTCATTCAGGTAATATCGGTTCAGCGGCTCGGGCAATGAAAGTGATGGGATTCAGCCAGATGGTTTTGGTTACTCCTCAATGTGAGATTGATGCACAGGCCATTGCAATGGCAGCCGGTGCCAGCGAAATTGCGTTAAATGCAACGATTGTTGATTCCCTTGAAGCCGCGGTTGAAGATTGTCAGTTAGTGGTTGGCAGTAGTGCTCGTTCGAGAACACTGTCTTGGCCTATGTTGACCCCGAGAGCGTGTGGCGAGCGCTTTGTTCAGGAAGGAGAGCAATCCCCGGTTGCATTAGTGTTTGGCCGGGAGAGAACGGGGCTGACGAATGAAGAGCTACAGAAGTGCCATTATCATGTCGCGATTCCGGCTAATCCTGAATACAGTTCTTTGAATTTGGCGATGGCGGTACAGACGCTTTGCTATGAGATTCGTGTCGCCTATCTGGAGCGGCAAGCGCAGGCTTTTCCTCAAGACCTGCAACCAGAGTATCCGCGTCATGATGAGTTAGAACGATTCTATCAGCATTTGGAGAAAGTGCTGTTTCAGACCCAGTTTATTACCGAAGAACAACCGAATCTGGTGATGAATAAATTACGACGTTTATTTAGTCGTGCTCGTCCGGAATCTCAGGAAATCAATATATTAAGAGGTATTTTGACGTCGATCGAACGACGCGGAAAATAACCGCTTTTATTGAAGGGATAAATACCTGACTAAATAGGTCAATTAAATACTTGACCTATTTAGTCAGGTATGACAAACTGTGATCCACATAAACGGTGTGGATAAAAGTGATTATGAGATTAACATCAAAAGGAAGATATGCAGTGACCGCCATGCTTGATGTGGCTCTGCATTCGCAACAAAATCCAGTGCCGCTGGCTGATATCTCCGAGCGCCAGGGTATTTCTTTGTCCTATCTGGAGCAGTTATTTGCAAAACTGCGTAAAGCCGGATTGGTTGCAAGTGTTCGGGGTCCGGGTGGCGGCTACCGTTTGGGAGCTGAAGCTTATGCGATTTCTGTCGGACATGTCATCGGTGCCGTTGATGAATCCGTCGATGCAACCAAATGTTCAGGGAAAGGTGACTGTCAGAGCGGAACCCGTTGTCTGACACATACACTTTGGTGCGATTTAAGTTCTCGTATTAGTGATTTTCTCAATAATATTACACTGGGCGATCTGATGAATGATAACGAAGTAATAGAAATTTCAGATCGACAGAATGTAGACCTTGCAATCAATCAGGGACGCACGCAGCAGAAACCGCTTTCGGTGTCAGCCGAACCTGTGTCTCTTAGAGCGAATGCTCGGTCATAATTGCTAGTTTTACATTGGAGTAGAAAATGAAACTGCCTATTTATTTTGATTATTCAGCAACATGTCCGGTTGATCATCGTGTTGCTGAAAAAATGGTTCAGTACATGACGGTTGATGGTATTTACGGTAATCCGGCGTCTCGTTCTCACCGTTATGGCTGGCAGGCAGAAGAAGCTGTAGATACGGCCCGTGAGCAGATTGCAGCATTGCTGAATGCCGATTCAAGAGAAATTGTGTTCACCTCGGGTGCGACCGAATCTGATAATCTTGCGATTAAAGGTGCTGCTCATTTTTACGGTAAAAAAGGCAAGCATGTCATTACCTGTAAGACTGAGCATAAAGCGGTGCTGGATACCTGTCGTCAGCTGGAACGTGAAGGTTTTGAAGTCACATATATTGAGCCAGAGTCAAATGGCTTAATTGATCTCAATAAGCTGAAAGCAGCAATGCGTGATGAAACGGTGCTTGTCTCGATCATGCATGTCAACAATGAAATTGGTGTGATTCAGGATATCGAAGCCATCGGTGAGTTGTGCCGTGAGCATAAGATTGTATTCCATGTGGATGCGGCTCAATCGGCCGGAAAACTGCCGATTGACGTTCAACAAATAAAAGTCGATCTGATTTCTTTATCCGGACATAAGATTTACGGCCCGAAAGGGATTGGTGCTTTATATATTCGTCGTAAGCCGCGTATTCGTCTTGAAGCACAAATGCATGGTGGCGGACATGAGCGCGGATTCCGTTCAGGAACGCTGCCCACGCATCAAATCGTTGGTATGGGAGAAGCTTGCCGAATTGCCAGAGAAGAGATGCAGCAAGACTATGATCATGCGAAAAAGTTACGTGATCGGATGTTGGCCGGCCTAGAAGGAATGGAAGCAGTCACGGTTAACGGTGATCTTGAACAGCGTTTGCCGAACAACCTGAACATTAGTTTTGCTTATGTTGAAGGTGAATCGTTACTGATGTCTTTAAAAGACCTTGCAGTCTCGTCTGGTAGTGCATGTACTTCTGCCAGCTTGGAGCCATCTTATGTATTGCGCGCTCTGGGGATGGACGATGAACTGGCTCATAGCTCAATTCGTTTTTCATTTGGTCGTTTTACGACGGAAGAAGAGGTAGACTACGCGGTCGAGCAAATCCGTGTAGCTGTAGATAAATTACGCGACATGTCTCCTCTATGGGATATGTACAAGGAAGGCGTTGATTTGAGTTCCGTTGAGTGGGCTCATCATTAATTTCTTCCCAGCGATAGAGGATATGAGGTAATCATCATGGCATATAGTGATAAAGTAATCGACCACTATGAGAATCCACGAAATGTTGGTTCTTTTGACAAAGAAGACCCGAGTGTCGGAAGTGGTATGGTAGGTGCGCCTGCGTGCGGTGACGTTATGAAACTGCAAATCAAAGTCTCACCGGAAGGCATCATTGAAGATGCGAAATTTAAAACTTATGGGTGTGGTAGTGCGATTGCTTCCAGCTCACTAGTCACCGAGTGGGTGAAAGGCAAGTCGATTGATGAAGCGGCAGCGATAAAAAATGCTGAAATCGCTGAAGAGCTTGAACTGCCACCAGTGAAAATTCATTGTTCGATTCTTGCAGAAGATGCGATTAAAGCAGCTGTTGCGGATTATAAGAAAAAACACGAGTATTGATAATTGATCGAGGGAGTCTGACAGTCTGACGGACTCCCTCTGAAACCCACTAGATTTAAGGTTAGAGTTGTATGTCCATCACCTTAACTGAAACAGCAGCAGATCGAGTTCGTTCTTTTTTAGACAATCGCGGGAAAGGAATCGGCTTGCGTTTAGGTGTTAAAACAACAGGTTGTTCCGGCATGGCTTACGTGCTGGAGTTTGTTGATGATCTCAATGAAGAAGACCAAGTTTTTGAAAATCATGGTGTTAAAATTATTATTGACGCCAAGAGTCTCGTTTATCTTGACGGTACTCAGTTAGATTATGTCAAGCAAGGATTAAACGAAGGCTTTGAGTTCAACAACCCGAATGTCAAAAGTGAATGTGGTTGTGGTGAAAGCTTTAACGTTTAAGACGACAGCTGTTGTGAATCCGACCACATCGATTCATATCGCTGTCTATTATCAAGAACATTCACATCAAGATGCGTACCACAATAGCGAAAATGACGACATCGAGAGTCAGGATTGATGAATGTTGAATTGGATAGCCGATGAATCAGGACTGATATTAACATGAATTATTTTGAATTATTTGGGCTACCAACTCAGTTTGATCTGGATGGTAGCCTTCTTTCTTCTCAGTTCCGAGAGTTGCAAAAGAATTTTCACCCAGATAACTTTGCCATCGCTTCAGAGCGTGAGCGTTTGATCGCGGTGCAGAAAGCTTCAGAAATCAATGATGCTTACCAGACGTTGAAAAATGATATCCGTCGGGCGGAGTATCTTTTAATGCTCCATGGGATTGATCTTCGGAGTGAACAACAGACCATGCAGGATCCTGAATTCTTGATGGAACAGATGTTGTTACGTGAAGAGCTGGAAACGCTTGAAAGTGCGGCAGATGCTCAGGAGCAGCTGATCGATTTTGAAGGGAAAGTCAGCAAAATGTACAAAATACAATTGACTGCCCTGAAAGAACAACTGGCGCAATCCCATTGGGAATCGGCGGCAAATACAGTCCGAAAACTCAAATTTATTGCCAAATTAAGAAATGAAATCGAACGTGCCGAAGAGAAACTTCTCGGCTAGTTCAGAACAAAGGAAAGTCCTATGGCATTACTGCAAATCGCTGAGCCTGGTCAGAGCGCGACACCTCATCAACACAAGCTGGCAGCAGGCATTGATTTAGGTACAACAAACTCACTGGTGGCTTCGGTCCGAAGTGGTACTGCTGAAACGCTACCCGATCAAAATGGATGGTCCATTGTCCCTTCGGTTGTCAATTATGCCCGAGATGCGGTGTGGGTTGGTGTTGATGCGAGAAAAAAAGCTCAGCAAGACCCAGAAAATACAATTATTTCTGTCAAACGACTGATTGGTCGTTCTTTGCATGACGTACAACAACGTTATCCCCATATGCCCTATCGGTTTAAATCAAGCCAAAACGGTTTACCTGTGATTCAAACAGCGCAGGGCGATAAAAACCCAATTCAGGTGTCTGCCGATATTCTCAGAACTCTGGCACATCGTGCGGAGCAATCACTTGGTGGCGAATTGGCTGGCGTAGTGATTACTGTGCCTGCTTATTTTGATGATGCCCAGCGTGCCGGTACGAAAGAGGCCGCCCAGTTAGCCGGACTCCATGTGTTACGTTTATTGAATGAACCGACTGCTGCCGCTATTGCTTATGGCCTTGATTCTGGACGTGAAGGGGTGATTGCGGTTTATGACCTCGGTGGCGGGACATTTGATATCTCTATTCTGCGCCTGTCAAAAGGCGTCTTTGAAGTACTGTCGACCGGCGGTGATTCTGCACTTGGTGGGGATGATTTTGATAACCTCATCGCAGAGCATCTCAAAGAATGCATTGGCATTGAACATAAGCTCAGTGCTGAAGAGTATCGCACGTTGTTAGATGCCGCATCGCAGGCAAAAATTGATTTATCGGACGCTGAATCGGCGGATATCTCAGTGCTTGGCTGGCATGGACAACTGAGCCGTGAACAGTTTGAAGTACTGATTCAACCATTAGTGAAAAAGACGCTGATGTCATGTCGCCGCGCATTGAAAGATGCCGAGGTTGATGCAGACGAAGTGATCGAAGTGGTGATGGTTGGTGGTTCGACCCGAACCCCATTCGTCCGGGAAATGGTTGGTGAATTCTTTGGTCGCGAGCCGCTGACCAGTATTAATCCCGATGAAGTCGTGGCGATTGGTGCTGCCACGCAAGCTGATATTCTGGCCGGGAATAAACCGGATTCGGAAATGTTGTTGTTAGATGTGATTCCACTGTCACTGGGCATTGAAACCATGGGTGGATTAGTGGAAAAAATTATTCCGCGTAATACAACGATTCCGGTTGCCCGGGCACAAGAGTTCACGACGTTTAAAGATGGCCAGACAGCGATGGTGGTCCATACGGTGCAGGGTGAGCGGGAGATGGTTGCCGATTGTCGCTCTTTGGCGCGTTTCTCGTTAAAGGGGATCCCACCGATGACCGCCGGTGCTGCACATATCCGGGTTACTTATCAAGTTGATGCCGATGGCCTGCTTTCTGTCACCGCTATGGAAAAAAGTACCGGTGTTCAGGCTGAAATTCAGGTGAAACCGTCTTATGGTTTAAGTGAAGACGAAGTTGCCTCAATGCTCAAAGATTCCATGGCTTATGCCGCCGAAGACATGCAGGTCCGGGCGTTGGTGGAACAGCGCGTCGAAGCTGACCGTGTGATTGAAGGGTTAATTGCAGCAATGCAGGCTGATGGTGATGAACTATTGGATGCGCAAGAAAGAGCCGAGCTCCTGAAAGCGATTGAAACGCTGATTGCTTTGAGAAATGGTGATGATGCCAATGCGATTGAACAGGGAATCAAAGATATTGATAAAGTGAGTCAGCCATTTGCTTCGCGCCGTATGGATAAATCGATTCGCGAAGCACTAGCGGGTCAGTCTGTAGATGATATTGAGTAGTTGAGATACAAACATGCCAAAGATTATTGTGTTACCTCATGAAGAGTTGTGTCCTGAAGGTGCTGTCCTTGAGGCTGAAACCGGAGAAACGGTTCTTGATGTGGCATTGAAAAATGGGATTGAGATTGAGCATGCGTGTGAGAAATCATGTGCGTGTACCACCTGCCATGTTATCGTTCGGGAAGGGTTTGACTCACTGGATGAAAGTGATGAACTGGAAGACGATATGCTGGATAAGGCATGGGGGCTTGAGCCTGAGTCTCGGCTGGGTTGCCAGGCTAAAGTGACCGATGAAGATTTGGTGATTGAAATCCCTAAATATACATTGAACCATGCAGCGGAAGAGCATTGATTTTTTCTGTTGCAAGTATCTGATAGGAACGAATGATGAAGTGGATTGATTCACGGGATATTGCTATCGAACTATGCGAACTTTATCCTGATGTTGACCCGAAAAATGTACGTTTTACCGATTTACATCAATGGGTCATGGATTTGGATGATTTTGATGATGATCCAAATCATTCGAATGAAAAAATTCTGGAAGCAATTATTCTGTGTTGGATGGACGAAATCGATTAATGTTGTCATCTTTCTTGCGTCAAGAGTGCTTGTAAAATAAATCTCGTCAAAAGCGGATCTTTACAGGTCCGCTTTTTATCAATTTGACATGTTTGCCAGATATAATGGTAAATTGTCTGAGTGAACCAGAAAATAAGTGGCAAAAAGTGAAGAAAGACAAGGAGAGGCCATGTCTGTAAATATGTCAGTATCTATTAGCCAAGAAAAAGCCCCTGAACAGTGGGGGGAAAATGCGACAATTTCTTATTCCGAATCCGGTGTGATCATTCATATCGATCCACTATCTACCCCTCTGGTCACGATTCAGAAAGCAGCCCGAAAAATGGATGGGCAAAGCTTGCGCAATATTTCATTAGTTGGCAGTGATTGGGATTTGGAGCGGATTTGGGCTTTTTATCAAGGATATCGTGATCCGAAAAAATTAAACACGTTGACATGGGAAGAGCTTGCTGAAGACGATCAGCGAGAACTTGAGGCCCGGATCAAAACATCTGACTGGGCAAGAGATGTCATTAATAAGAGTGCAGAAGAGGTTGCCCCCCGACAGTTGGCAACGATGGCCGCTGAGTTTGTGAAATCTCTCGCACCTGAATTGGTTTCTTATCGTATTGTGAAAGATAAAGATTTACTTTCTGATGGTTGGGAAGGAATTTTTGCCGTCGGGCGCGGGTCTGAACGGACTTCTGCAATGCTGCAATTGGATTTCAATCCGACGGGGGATGAGAATGCCCCGGTGTATGCCTGTCTGGTCGGCAAAGGGATTACGTTTGATTCGGGTGGCTATAGCCTGAAGTCTTCGAACTTAATGACATCAATGAAGTCAGATATGGGTGGTGCTGCGCTTGCCACCAGTGGGTTAGGACTAGCGATTTTGCGCGGTCTGAATAAACGGGTGAAACTGATTCTGTGTTGTGCGGAAAACATGGTGTCCGGACGTGCACTGAAATTGGGCGATATCATTACCTATAAGAATGGTAAAACGGTTGAGATCATGAACACGGATGCGGAAGGTCGTTTAGTGTTGGCCGATGGTCTGATCTATGCCAGTGAACAAAATCCAGAGATGATCATTGATTGTGCAACACTAACAGGAGCTGCGAAGGCTGCATTGGGTGTTGACTATCATGCATTGATGAGTTTTGACGAAACTTTAAGTCATCAAGCGCTTTCCGTTGCAAAAATGGAAGGCGAACGGTTATGGCCACTGCCGCTGGAGTCATTCCATCGTGACATGTTGCCTTCCAGTTTTGCCGATCTATCGAATATCAGCTCTTCTGACTATACGCCGGGAGCCAGTACCGCTGCGGCATTTTTGTCGCACTTTGTTGAAGATTATCGCAAAGGTTGGTTACATTTAGATTGTGCCGCGACTTACCGTAAATCAGCCACGGATAAGTGGGCTGCCGGTGCGACAGGGATTGGTATTCGTACTTTGGCTCGTTTATTGATTGACTAAAATAAAATTCAGATCGTGATATCTGAATAACGATAGAGAAAGAAAGGACAATTTTATGGCGTTAGAGAGAACGTTTTCTATCATAAAGCCAGATGCTGTAGAGCGTAATCTGATTGGTGAAATTTATCATCGTATTGAAAAAGCCGGATTGCAGATTATTGCAGCGAAGATGGTGCATTTGACTGAAGAGCAGGCGAGTGGTTTTTACGCAGAGCATCAAGGCAAACCATTTTTTGAGCCACTCAGAGAGTTTATGACTTCCGGGCCGATTATGGTGCAGGTGCTTGAAGGTGAAAATGCCATTGCCCGTTACCGTGAGCTGATGGGAAAAACCAATCCTGAAGAAGCTGCTTGTGGCACACTTCGCGCTGATTACGCACTGAATATGCGTTTGAACTCAGTTCATGGCAGTGATAGTGAAGATTCTGCCGCCCGGGAAATCGCTTTTTTCTTCCCTGATTCAGAAATCTGTCCAAGAGTATCTCAGTCATAATTGAATGTAATTCATGACTGAAATATGCAATTGAAAACCCCGTTTAAAACGGGGTTTTGTTGCTTATTCACAGGGCTTGTTGTCAGTGCTCAAAGGCTGTACAATTCGCGCCCTGAATTTGATGTACGGCTTTTCTGAGAGGCGCCATGACCACACAAAAAATTAATCTGCTCGATTTTGATCGTACAGCTTTACGTCAGTTTTTTACTGAAGAGCTGAACGAAAAAGCATTTCGTGCTGATCAAATTATGAAGTGGATTTACCACTTTGGTTGTGATGACTTTGAACAGATGACCAACATTAATAAAAAGCTGAGAGAAAAGCTGAAAAACCGCTGTGAGATTAAAGCGCCACTGGTTTCAGCTGCTCAACATTCATCGGATGGTACGATCAAATGGGCGATGCGGGTTGGTGACCAAGATGTCGAAACCGTCTATATCCCGGAAGATGATCGGGCCACATTATGTGTGTCATCTCAGGTTGGTTGTGCGCTGGAATGTAAATTCTGCTCTACCGCGCAACAAGGGTTCAACCGTAACTTACGGGTTGCCGAAATTATCGGTCAAGTCTGGCGTGCTGCACGTGAAATTGGCATGGAAAAAGAGACTGGCCGACGTCCTATCACTAACATCGTGATGATGGGAATGGGTGAACCACTGCTCAATATGAAAAACCTTCTTCCTGCGTTGGAGATCATGCTGGACGATTTAGGATTCGGATTATCTAAGCGTCGCGTGACGGTTTCTACCTCTGGTGTCGTATCCGGACTGGAACAAATGACCGGACGGATTGATGTCGCGCTGGCGATTTCTCTCCATGCTCCGAATGATAAGCTGCGTAGTGAAATTATGCCGATCAATGATCGATGGGATATTCAGGATTTTCTGGCATCGGTGCGTCGTTATATTGCCTCGTCAAATGCCAACCGTGGTAAAGTGACGGTAGAATATATTTTGCTGGATCATGTTAATGATGGTACTGAGCACGCGCATGAACTGGCAGAATTAATGAAAGATACGCCATGTAAGATCAACCTGATTCCGTTCAATCCATATCCGGGATCTCCGTACCGGAAACCAAGTAACTCCCGGATTGATCGGTTCATGAAAACTCTGATGGCGCACGAATACACAGTAACCGTGCGTAAAACTCGGGGAGATGACATCGATGCCGCCTGCGGTCAGCTGGTTGGTGATGTGATTGACCGGACTAAACGAACCCGATTGTTGACTGAGCAGGGAAATGCAATTCCGATTAAAGCGGTTAATTGATTGCCGTTGCACATGTTTATCTGACGTGAGACATTTATTTTTATACTTGAAACTGTTTCGCGTTGAAATCCTTTTCGTTTAGTATGACTGACGGACGGCCTTTATTGGAGCTTTCTGAACGTATATTTTATCTCTACTCAGAAGTGCGATGAGTTGATAAAAGTCGCCTTCTCACCGGTTTCACCCAGAATTTGGCTCTGTTTTGTGTCAATTTTCCGAAAAACTTAGATTTGGCCGAGTCTTCTTCCTTAATTCATTGTTGTTTCAGTTTTAATATCCTTTAGAATGACCGCTTGTGTGTATCAAAATTATTTGAATTATTGATAATTTTGACGCTAATATGAACTTTATTTTGTGCTGGAACGGAAATAAGCTATCCCAAAAGAACGAAAATCAATAAAGCGCTATGCTTATTATAGGGTTACAGCAAAGAGACAGAGATAGACGCTACGTGATGACAGAATCAGAAATAGTAAAAGAAGAAGAAGATAACCAGATAGGCCCCGGTACACTTCTGAAACAGAAGCGAGAATCACTTGGGTTGACTCAAAAGCAGATCGCGGACAGGCTTCGGCTACGTCTGACGATTATACAGTCGCTAGAGGAAAATAATTTTGATATCGATAAGGTATCAACATTTACAAGAGGTTATGTTCGTTCTTATGCCAAACTGGTTGGGATTGATGAGCCGGAGATCCTCGCTGCGTATGATCATTATTGTGGCGCGACTGCTCCTGACTTATTGATGACCAGCTTTTCAAGAAAAACGACCCGGGAGCAGCATAACAGCCGGATTAATCTGATTACGGTCGGTATTGTTGCCATTGTGATCGGTATTTCATCTGTCTGGTGGTATCAGAATCAAAAACAGGACACGCTGATCCCGCCTCAGTCCCAGACATCATCAGAACAGAAGCAAGTCGCGGGTTCGTCGGGGGATGAGAAAACAGATGATTTTACGACGGTGCGTGATCTGACTCAGTCATCCCAAGAACAAGCGTCATCTGATGCTGAGAATGTCGCTTCACCAGAAGAGCCTGAAGCAAATGTCGCCGACGACACTGCATCCGAATCTAAACCGACACAACCACCTCAAGACGAGCAGGAAGCGGCCACTGATGAAACCGAAGTGGCATCAGCAGAGCCCGTTACTTCCAATGTAACCGCAACCCCGGCAGATGAACCGCAATTTTCTGTTGCATTGACGGCTTTGAGCATGAATTTTAAGGATGATTGCTGGGTTCGTGTCATTGATGCAAACGGTAAAACGCTATTGATTGGATTAAAAAAAGCAAATCAGTCCGTTCAGCTTCAGGGGGAAGCCCCATTTAAGGTTATTTTAGGTGCGCCAGAAGGTGTTTCTATGACATTTGCAGGTGAACCTGTAGACCTTTCTGGGTATACTTCAGGCAAAGTAGCCAGATTTAGCTTACCTTAGACAAAAATATGCAATATGAGTCTCCAATAAAGCGTCGCCGTTCGACACGTATCTACGTCGGTGATGTTCCTATCGGCGATGGTGCTCCCATCGCAGTTCAGTCGATGACAAATACGAGAACGACCGATGTCGAGGCAACGGTTGCTCAAATCCAATCACTGGAAAAAGTCGGTGCAGATATTGTTCGGGTTTCAGTTCCGACCATGGATGCAGCGGAAGCATTCCGAGAAATTAAGAAACGCGTATCGATTCCTTTGGTGGCCGATATCCATTTTGATTACCGTATTGCACTTCAGGTTGCTGAATACGGTGTCGATTGTTTACGGATCAATCCGGGCAATATCGGACGTGAAGAGCGAATTCGCGCAGTTGTAGATTGTGCTCGAGATAAAGGCATTCCCATCCGAATTGGTGTCAATGGCGGATCGTTAGAAAAAGATATTCAGCAGAAATATGGCGAGCCAACAGCCGAAGCGCTGGTGGAATCGGCAATGCGTCATGTTGATATTCTTGATCGACTTAATTTTGACCAGTTTAAAGTGAGTGTCAAAGCCTCCGATGTTTTTCTGGCCGTTGATTCTTATCGTTTGTTGGCTCAAAAAATTGATCAACCATTACACTTAGGGATCACCGAAGCCGGTGGTGCTCGTGCTGGTGCAGTTAAGTCATCCGTTGGACTGGGTATGTTGCTTGCCGAGGGGATTGGCGACACATTGCGTATTTCACTGGCTGCAAATCCAGTTGAAGAAATTAAAGTCGGATTTGATATCCTCAAATCTTTGCGGATTCGTTCCCGGGGGATCAATTTTATTGCTTGCCCCAGCTGTTCCCGTCAGGAATTTGATGTTATCGGCACCGTTAATGCGTTGGAAGAGCGTCTTGAAGATATTCTCACACCAATGGATGTCTCGATTATTGGTTGCGTCGTCAATGGCCCCGGAGAAGCCGAAGCTTCACATCTGGGAATTGCCGGTAGCAATCGCAAAAGTGCATTTTATGAAGATGGTGTCCGCCAGAAAGAACGATTCGACAATGATGATTTAATTCATCAACTTGAAGCAAAAATCCGGGCAAAAGCATCAATGCTCGACCAGCAAAATCGTATTCAGGTCACGCAAGTCGAAGACAACAATTAATATCATGATGAATTTACGGTAATCCTTGTGGCAAAAATAATTCAAGCAATTCGAGGCATGAACGACTGCCTCCCGACACAATCACCGCTCTGGCAAAAGGTTGAGGGCAAGGTAAAACAAGTGATTAATGCATACGGCTATAGTGAAATCCGTATGCCGATCATTGAAATGACGCATCTGTTTAGCCGAGCAATCGGTGAAGTCACCGATGTGGTTGAAAAAGAGATGTACACTTTTGAAGATCGTAATGGCGACAGTTTAACCTTACGTCCTGAAGGAACGGCAGGTTGTGTCCGTGCCGGTATTCAGAATGGTCTGCTCTACAATCAGGAACAGCGCTTGTGGTACATGGGGCCGATGTTCCGCCACGAGCGACCTCAGAAGGGGCGATATCGCCAATTCCACCAATGCGGCGTTGAGGTGTTTGGTCTTGACGGACCGGATATTGATGCGGAGCTGATCATGATGACTGCCCGGATATGGCGGGAATTGGGGATTGCGCCATATGTGCGACTCGAGCTGAACTCTATCGGATCACCGGAGGCGCGTGCCGAATACCGGACTGCGTTGGTTGCTTTCCTGGAGCAGCATGAATCAGTGCTGGATGAAGACAGTAAACGTCGGATGTATACCAATCCATTACGCGTTCTCGATACCAAAAATCCTGAAATACAGGCAATTTTGGGTGAGGCGCCTAAGCTGTCAGAGTATCTTGATAATGATTCGCGCGCTCATTTTGCCGGTTTATGTGAACTTCTTGATGATGCAGGTATCGAATACACCGTCAATGAACGTTTGGTTCGCGGACTGGATTACTACAACCGTACCGTTTTCGAATGGGTAACCGAAAGTCTCGGTGCTCAGGGGACTGTCTGTGGTGGCGGTCGCTATGATGGTCTTGTCGAGCAAATGGGTGGTAAAGCAACCACTGCAGTTGGTTTCGCAATGGGATTGGAGCGTCTGGTTCTGATGGTTGAAGCGCTGGAACTGACCGATGACGTTGCGCGCCAGGTCGATGTTTATATCGTGACTGCTGGCGAGGGAACATTATCGGCAGGCATGAAACTGGCAGAGTCTGTGCGGGAATCACTGCCGAAGCTGCGTATCATGAACCACTTTGGTGGTGGTAATTTCAAGAAACAGTTTAAGCGGGCCGATAAAGTCGGTGCCTCTGTTGCATTAGTTCTGGGAGAGGACGAAATGGCACAACAGATGGTCGTCTTTAAAGATCTGAACGGTGGGACTCAGGAAACGGTACGACAGTCAGATGTCATTGAAAAACTGGCTTATTTTTTCAAGTGCTGATGGTTGGAAAGTTCAGCTGAGAAGCTTAATTAAAGAGGGAAAAACGTGGAACTCTACGATACCGAAGAACAACAAGTTGAAGCGATTAAGAGTTGGTGGAAAGAAAATGGCAGAGCCGTTATTGTCGGCACTGTGGTTGGGTTAGCTGCGATTCTGGGTTGGAATTATTATCAGTCATCAATGAAAGCAGCTCAGGTGGCAGCCTCTCATCAGTATTCTGATGTGATCGCTTCACTTTCTCAGCAAGGACTCGACGCAGAAAAAACAGTCCAGAGTTTCATTGAACAGCATTCAGACAGTAACTATGCCGTGCTGGCAGCCATGCAGTTAGCGAAATCTCAGATTGATGCCAAGCATCTGGATGAAGGACTTGCTCAGCTTGAGTGGGCGAAAGCGCATACTGATGATAAAGCGCTGGATACGTTGATTGATTACCGAATTGCCCGGATTCAGGCAGAAAAAGGCAATTACGAGAGTGCTGAAGCGGCTTTAAAACAGATTACGGATTCTGGTTGGGTTGGCCGTGTTGCTGAACTAAAAGGTGATATCGCACTGCGTCAGGGCGACAAGAAAGCGGCTTATGTTGCTTATACAGAAGCTCAGCAGGCTGAAGATGCCAGCCAGACATTACAAATGAAGTTAGATGATCTGGCCAAATAAAGGGCGTGCGTGAATGAAAAAGTGGTTTGGCAACTTATTTTTAATGGCTGCAGTGACGAGTGGATTGGTTGGATGTTCCGGAGAAGAGGATTCGGTCGTCATGGCGCCTGTTCCTGTCGTCAATAGTCAGTTTACGCCTCATGAGGATTGGCGGGCTTCGGTCGGCAGTGGCGTTGGTCACTATTTTTCGAAACTTAAGCCGAAATATGCCTATGACACCATTTTTGTTGCAGACCGGGATGGTTTAGTTAAAGCGCTGGATCTGAAAAATGGTAAAGAGCTTTGGCATCATGATCTTGAAGTTGATGATCCCATCCGTCTGGCTGGAGGAATTGACGCTGGATTTAACCAGATTTATGTTGGCAGTGAAAATGGGATTGTTTACGCGCTGGATGCTAAAACCGGTGAACTAAACTGGAAGCAGAGTATCGGTGGTGAAGTTCTGGCATCACCGACAACGGACAGTAATCTATTGCTCATCAATACCAGTAATGGCAATTTGACCGCACTGGATCAAAAAAGCGGCAAAGAACAGTGGGTGATCAGCACCGAAGTGCCAAATCTGACGTTGCGCGGCGTGAGTGAACCTGTTGCTGTATCTGGTGGTGTGTTTTGGGGAACGGCTGGCGGACGACTAGCGGCAGCGATTACGTCCCGGGGGCAGATGATTTGGCAACAACCAATCGGTATACCAAAAGGGGCAACAGAAATTGATCGACTCGTGGATGTAGATTCATCACCGCTGGTCATCGGTGATTCGCTCTATACCATTGGCTATAACGGTCAACTGGTTGATATTGATCTCCGTTCCGGAAAACCAGTCTGGAAACGCACTTATTCTTCAGCAAAAGATATGGCGACAGATGGTGGTCGTATTTTCCTCGTGACGGATGAAGATCATATTGTTGCAGTTGATGCGCGCAGCGGAACTGAGCTGTGGACTAACAGTAAACTCGAACATCGTTTGGTAACCGCACCGGTTGTGATCAGTCACTATGTCGTCGTGGGAGATAGTGAAGGTTACCTATACTGGATTGATCGTAGTAGTGGCGAATTTGTTGCACAACAGTTTGTCAACAGTAGCGGATTTGCTGTTGCTCCCATCGCTTTACCAGACAATAGTTATCTGTTGACTACTCGAAACGGCGATCTGAAGAAACTGACGATCCGCTAAGAATTCGTGATATAATTTTTATAATCGGCTCCTGGCTGGCAACAGTTAGGAGCCATTTTATTGTGGTTTTGAACGGCTGCTTGTTCTAAGTAGTCGTGCTTTGTGTCACATCGACCGGACTGATGAAATGAATAAATGCAGTCATATGGTGGTACACATCGCATTGAACAATTTAGAGGGTGTTATGGTTCCTGTGGTTGCGCTGGTTGGGCGTCCGAATGTCGGTAAATCTACATTATTCAACCGATTAACCCGTACTCGCGATGCATTGGTGGCAGACTTTCCCGGTCTGACCCGAGACCGTAAGTATGGTCATGCCAAAGTAGGCGAGCAAGAATTCATCGTCATTGATACCGGTGGTATTGATGGCGGTGAAGAAGGTGTAGAAAGCAAAATGGCACAACAGTCTCTGGCTGCAATTGAAGAAGCTGATGTCGTGCTATTTATGGTCGATGGCCGTGCCGGATTGACACCAGCCGATGAAGGGATTGCATCGTATTTACGGAAAATTGAGAAGACTTCGTTTCTGGTCGTGAATAAAGTCGATGGCATTGATGCTGATGCAGCCAGCGCTGAGTTTTGGCAGTTGGGGATGACGCAGATGTTCCAAATTGCAGCTGCCCACGGACGAGGTGTCAGTGCACTGATTGAACGGGTGATGACGCCAACGATTCAATCGTTAAAAGCACAGGCTGAGGCTGAAATCGAAGACCTGACCGAAATCGAGACCGTTGAACAACCTGCAATACAGGATTATACCGAAGAAGAGGCGGAAGCTGAGTATCAGCGTCTGCAAGAGCAACCGATCAAGCTGGCAATTATTGGTCGCCCCAATGTGGGTAAGTCAACCCTCACCAACCGTATTCTGGGTGAAGAACGTGTTGTCGTTTATGACATGCCCGGAACCACTCGCGATTCGATCTACATTCCAATGCAACGTCACGAGCGTGAATATGTCTTGATCGATACAGCAGGAGTACGGCGTCGTAAGCGCATTCATGAGACCGTAGAAAAATTCTCTGTTGTTAAGACACTTAAAGCGATTGAAGATGCCAACGTAGTGTTGTTGTTGATCGATGCACGGGAAAATATCTCAGATCAGGATTTGAGCTTACTTGGTTTTGCTTTGAATGCCGGGCGTTCTATTGTTCTTGCTGTGAACAAGTGGGATGGATTGGACATAGATGTGAAAGAACGGGTGAAAAAAGAGCTTGACCGTCGCTTGGGATTTGTTGATTTTGCCCGTATTCACTTTATTTCTGCACTACATGGTACAGGCGTTGGTCATTTGTTTGAATCTGTTGAAGAGGCCTACAAATCAGCGACAACACGAGTCAGTACATCGATATTGACTCGTATTATGAAAATGGCAACGGAAGATCATCAGGCACCCATGGTTCGGGGTCGGCGCGTTAAATTAAAATATGCGCATGCGGGGGGATATAACCCGCCGATTATTGTCATTCATGGAAACTTGGTCAATGAGCTGCCGGACTCCTATAAGCGGTACTTGATGAATTATTATCGGAAGTCTTTAGAGATCATGGGAACACCGATTCGGATTCAGTTCCAGAACAGTGAAAACCCGTATGAGAATAAGTCTTCTAAGTTAACGTTGTCTCAAGAGAGACAGAAAAAACGCTTAATGTCGATGATGAAGCATCGCAAGAAATAGCATTTTGTTGTTCAAGACGCATGAAGAACCCGGCAGACAAGCTGGGTTTTTTTATGTCCGATGATTGGACTCTGTAACCGACTATCTTTTACAAACAACAGATAATGTAAGGTGTATGATCCTTTTATGAAATGCTTTATGTGAGCTTTTAATACGTAAATATATTTATAATATATCGTTTAAAATTCAAAAACAGAACATGTAACTTATGCTTTCGGTGTGTGGTTATATAAATGTTCTTTTTGGCATTGATCGCTGATCAGGGTGAATAAAGCATGAGATCAAGCAAAGATCTTATCCTGTGTTATCCGGATCGACTTTATCATCTTTTTTACCAATAAAGGCAAATACTTACATGTGTCCGTTTGACTTAGTATACAATCAACCGATTGATTTAGGATCCGATCCTTTGCCATATACAGATCAGAAATGTGGATCCGATCGACGATGAGTTAAATCGTTCTATCCTAAAAGGTAAGAAAGGAAGGAGAAAGAATGAGCCAGAATCAATGTCCAGCATGTCATGGGGAACTTGAATGGGATGGGCAGTACTATTGTTCTGAATGTGCCACGCATTACCGCAAAGTGGCGTATTGCCCTGATTGCCAGACCGAATTAGAACGACTGCAAGCTTGTGGGGCGGTGAGCTATTTTTGTCCGCAGTGCAGCGAACAGAAGTCAAAACGACACCCTGAATTACGGTTGGTATTTCAGCCGGTAGAAGATCACTCGAGTTGAGTGGGTATTAGTCTGACTGAATCACGGTTGAGTGAATCGTCCCATCGGTGAGGCGAGTTGTAATGCATTCTCCGGGTTTGACGTCGCACAGACGCCGAATGATCTGACCGGCCTGATTCTGAGTGACGGAGTATCCCCGTCTTAATGTCGAAAGTGGGCTCACTGCTTCTAATGTCTCAGCAGCAAGAGCCAGTTGATGGCGTGAGTTGAGTAATTTCCTTTCTATCGCATCAATATAGCGCTGTTCATATTTTGTCAGCAGATAATGCTGTTGCCGGATCTGTTGCTCCGGAGAGTGATACCTGAGCTGGTAGGCTGTCCGTTCCACCATCTGCGAATGTTTGTCTAAGTAGCGCTGTATTGCTTGTTGCAAACGAATACTCAACTCATCCATTTGCTGAATTTGTCGCTCCAGACGGTAAGTCGGATGCTGTTTTTCTAAAGCATACTGGTGTGTCTGACTTTTTTGGCGTTGCGCTGCCAGATAGTAACGGATTGCCTGACTCAGACGGTGATGATAATTGAGCAGACCTGTGCGTTTGTAACTACTGTCCCGACTGACGAGCTCCGCTGCAGCCGAAGGTGTCGGAGCGCGAACGTCGGCAACAAAATCTGCGATTGTAATATCAATCTCGTGACCGACCGCACTGACAATCGGAATCTGGCTGGCAGCAATCGTCCGGGCGACAATTTCATGGTTAAAGCACCACAAGTCTTCCAGCGAACCGCCTCCGCGTCCGACGATTAACACATCACATTCCTGACGGGTATTGGCCCGGCCAATCGCTTGGGCAATTCGAATCGCTGCATCTTCCCCCTGTACGATCGTTGGGTAAATAATCACGGGAAGTGTTGGGTCACGACGTTTTAAGACATCGAGAATATCAAACAGTGCAGCACCGGTTTTGGAGGTAATGATACCGATACATTGTGGGTGCTCAGGCAGAGGTTTTTTATTATCGGGAGCAAAAAGCCCTTCAGCGGTGAGCTTTTGTTTCAGTTGTTCAAATTCTTGCTGTAGCCGTCCGTCACCTTCAGCTTGCATACTTTCAATGATTAACTGATAGTCGCCGCGCGGTTCGTATAATGAAAGACGAGCTCTGACCAAAACCTGTTGCCCGTTTTGGGGCTTAAAAGAGACAAAACGATTGTTGCCTTTAAACATCGCACATTTGACCTGTGCCCGGGCGTCTTTCAGCGATAAGTACCAATGCCCTGAAACAGGCATAGAAAAGTTGGAAACTTCACCGAGCAGCCAGATGATGCCCATCTCATTTTCGAGGAGCAGACGAACTTCTGCATTCAGGCGGGATACCGTGTAAATGTTTTGATTGTTTGCAGATAGCACAGGCGAATGTCGTGGCCGTAGGAATGGAAATTAGCCGCAATATAATACATATCAAGGGGGTAATTGCAAATAAAAATTGAATAAATGTGTAGTAAAACGATTAATCGCTCGGTATAATCCCTCCGCAATATCAAATCCAATTCACTTTGATGAAAAATGCTTAAGGGATTGGGTTCTTTCTTTTAACACCCAAGCTGTGAGATATTGCAAATGCTACGAATCGCCAAAGAAGCCCTGACTTTTGATGACGTATTGCTCGTCCCCGCCCATTCAACTATTCTCCCGAATACTGCTGACTTGAAAACTCGGCTGACCAAAAATATCACGTTAAACATTCCGATGATTTCTGCGTCCATGGATACAGTCACTGAGGCTCGTCTCGCAATTGCTCTGGCTCAGGAAGGTGGGATTGGCTTTATTCATAAGAATATGTCGATCGAGCAACAAGCGGCTCAGGTTCGTCAGGTAAAAATCTACGAAGCCGGGGTTGTTACTTCTCCTGTGACCGTTCAGCCGGATCAAACCATCGCTGATGTGATGGCGCTGACTGAAAAACATGGCTTTGCCGGATTCCCTGTTGTGACAGAAAGTAACGAGCTGGTTGGAATTATCACCGGTCGTGATGTCCGTTTCGTCACAGATTTGACGAAAAAAGTCTCAGCGGTGATGACGCCAAAAGAACGCTTGGCAGCGGTAAAAGAAGGTGCCTCTCGTGCAGAAGTGCAGGAAAAAATGCACCAAGCACGTGTTGAAAAAGTTCTGGTCGTCAATGATGAATTCCAGCTGACCGGGATGATTACCGCGAAAGATTTTCATAAAGCAGAAGTTGCTCCGAATTCTTGTAAAGATGAGCAGGGTCGTTTACGTGTCGGTGCTGCTGTCGGTGCCGGTGCGGGAAATGAAGAGCGTGTCAAAGCCTTGGTTGAAGCTGGTGTCGATGTGCTGTTGATTGACTCTTCTCACGGTCACTCTGAAGGGGTTTTACAACGGATTCGTGAAACGCGGGCCGCTTTCCCTGATTTAGATATTATCGGCGGGAACGTCGCAACCGCTGAAGGTGCTCGTGCGCTGATTGAAGCGGGTGTGAGTGCGGTAAAAGTCGGGATTGGCCCGGGTTCTATCTGTACCACTCGCATTGTAACCGGTGTTGGTGTACCACAAATTTCAGCCATCGGTGATGCAGCATCCATTGCCAACGAATACGACATTCCAGTGATTGGTGACGGTGGTATCCGTTTCTCCGGTGATATCTGTAAAGCCATCGCAGCCGGTGCATCTTGTGTCATGGTTGGGTCGATGTTTGCCGGTACAGAAGAATCTCCGGGAGAAGTCATTCTTTATCAAGGTCGTTCTTATAAAGCCTATCGTGGTATGGGTTCACTGGGCGCGATGTCCAAAGGCTCTTCTGACCGTTACTTCCAGTCAGATAATGCGGCTGATAAGTTAGTACCTGAAGGCATTGAAGGACGTATTGCATACAAAGGCCTGTTAAAAGAAATCGTTCACCAGCAAATGGGTGGCCTGCGTTCTTGCATGGGACTGACCGGTTCTGCAACCATTGAAGATCTGCGTACCAAAGCTGAGTTTGTTAGGATTTCCGGTGCTGGTATTCAAGAATCCCATGTCCATGATGTTCAAATTACCAAAGAAGCACCAAACTATCGTTTAGGGTCATAATCCCGCGACGAAAACGTTTGCTTTTTGCTTGATGCTGACATGAGAGGCGAGTAAACTCGCCTCCGTTCCATAAACTTTTCTTTGAAGACGACTCAACATGACCAAAAACATTCATGACCAACGGATCCTTATCCTAGACTTTGGTTCACAATACACGCAGCTTGTTGCACGCCGTGTCCGTGAAATTGGCGTATATTGCGAACTATGGAGCTGGGATGTCGATGAAGCCGACATTCGAGAATTTAATCCGAATGGCATCATATTATCAGGTGGCCCTGAAAGTGTGACGGAGGAAAACTCTCCTCGCGCACCACAATATGTCTTTGATTGTGGCGTCCCTGTCCTGGGGGTTTGCTACGGTATGCAGACCATGGCAGAACAATTGGGCGGAAAAGTCTCCGGTTCGACTGAGCGTGAATTTGGCTACGCTCAGGTTAAAGTGGTTCAAGAGTCGAAGCTGTTTGAGGGGTTACGTGATAGTTTGACCGAAGACAACAGCGCTTTATTAGATGTCTGGATGAGCCACGGTGATAAAGTTGTCGAAATCCCAATGGGATTCACTCAAGTTGCGCAAACGGATACATGTCCATACGCAGCCATGGCCAATGAAGAGAAAAAATACTATGGCGTACAGTTCCATCCAGAAGTCACCCATACCAAGCAAGGGCTGAAAATGCTGGAAAACTTCGTCATGGGAGCTTGTGGTTGTGAACGCTTATGGACACCGACTTCAATCATTGAAGATGCCGTTGCACGAATCAAAGAAACTGTTGGCGACGATGAGGTGATTCTGGCGCTATCCGGCGGTGTTGACTCATCGGTTGTTGCGATGCTGGTTCAGCGGGCCATCGGTGACAAACTGACCTGTGTCTTTGTCGATAACGGCTTATTACGCCTGAATGAAGGTCAGCAGGTGATGGAAATGTTCGGTGACCATTTCGGGCTGAATATTATCAAAGTCGAAGCAGAAGAACGCTTCCTCAAGGCATTGACCGGCAAATCTGATCCGGAAGAAAAACGGAAAGTGATCGGGCACGAGTTTATTGAAGTTTTTGATGAAGAAGCCAGCAAACTGAAGAATGCCAAATGGCTGGCTCAGGGAACCATCTATCCGGATGTGATTGAGTCTGCGGCGTCTAAAACAGGTAAAGCACATGTGATCAAATCGCACCACAATGTGGGCGGATTACCGGAAGATATGGAAATGGGCTTGGTTGAACCGTTACGTGAATTGTTTAAAGATGAAGTGCGTAAAATTGGTTTAGAACTTGGTCTGCCATACGACATGCTTTACCGTCATCCATTCCCGGGGCCGGGTCTGGGAGTGCGGGTTTTAGGCGAAATCAAGAAAGAATATTGTGATTTACTGCGTCGCGCTGATGCAATCTTCATTGAAGAGCTCCGCGCTGCGGACTTGTACAACCAAGTCTCACAAGCATTCACCGTATTCCTTCCGGTTCGTTCTGTGGGCGTGATGGGCGATGGCCGTAAGTACGATTGGGTCGTATCGCTACGTGCTGTAGAAACCATCGACTTTATGACCGCACACTGGGCACACCTGCCTTATGAATTCTTAGGCCGGGTATCAAACCGCATCATTAATGAGGTCGATGGGATCTCACGCGTGGTTTACGATATCTCAGGCAAGCCACCGGCAACGATTGAGTGGGAATAATTTTCCATCCGGAAACGTCTGGCATTAACAAGCACTAAATCATACTTAAGTCCGCGTAATTGCGGACTTTTTTTGTTTTTGGCTTAGTCATTTTTGGCAATGTCTGGCAACGCCAAGCACGGTTTGACCGTGGTATTTTGATGGGTATGATTCCATCCGTGTAACCCTCCCTGAAAAAAAGGCCGCATGGCCTAACTAGATAAGGATTACTGATGATGGAGTTTAACTTTCCACCCCAAAACCTTGCGGAGGTATTTGGTTTCTTCGCAGTGATGTGCATTGTGATGCTGGCCTTCTATTTTTTGGGGCAGTGGTTGCACAACACCGGACACGGCCCGAAGATGAAAATCATTTCCGACAAAATGGAGGTATTCCAAAACAGGTTGGCAGGGCGTGCTTACAAGGACATGACGAGATGATCGGTCGATCAAATCGACAAAATTAGGCATACTTGGCCGTTTGGCTTACGCAAGTAGTTAGAAAACAGGGGCCGGTGCTCTGGCCCCTGTGCCAAAATACCACTACATGGCTAGCTTTTGCTTTGAAGGTGAATCTAGCACGCTAGAATCCATTTTGTCTTGATGGAAAGCCGTGATGTTTTGCCAAAATTATTGTTACAAGTGTGGCAATCATTAGTACCAGTAGAACAGGTGTGAACGACTCGACGCCAAAACTATCAAGCAATATCCCGCCGATGAGCCCACCACCTGTAATTGCCGTATTCCAAGATGTTACCAACATCGATTGTGCAATGTCTCCGGCCTCCCCAGCAGCCTTAGCAATGGCTGTCTGCAAAAGAGTTGCTAAACCGCCAAAAGCGAGTCCCCACATAGCAGCAGCGAGAAAAACAAAAATAGGTCTACTGACTGCAGTATCAATCAATAATACGGCCGAAATAAATAACACCGCACTGGTCATAATCAACACTCGTAAGTGTCGGTCAATCAATACACCAACGCCCCAGATCCCCAGTAATGATAAAGCTCCAAAGACCAACAGGACCATATCCGTTTGCTCTAGCATCCCAACGGACATAAGAAAAGGTGCGATGTACGTGTAAAGAATGTTATGGGCAAGGACAAAAGCAAGTACAACAAATAATACTGGACGAACACCCGCTATAATGAATACACATTGTATATGTATGCGTCCTCTAATCGGCTGACCGTCGAAGTCTGGAACCGTGAAGCGAATCCAAAACATAAGTGCCAATGCCAGTAAGCTCATTAAGCCAAAACTAACCTGCCAGCCCATGAAATTTCCGAGAAAAGTTCCCGCGGGAACCCCAAGTGAAAGAGCTAAAGGTGTACCAACCATCGCGATAGCTATTGCTTGCCCTTTTTGCTCACTAGGTACCATACGTGAAGCATAGCCTGCTAGTAATGCCCACAATACTCCAGCTGATACGCCAGCTAAAAAACGCGCCACCATTGTAAGCACATAACTTATGGAAAATGTTGTGACAGTATTGGCGACCAAAAAGCCAGCGATAGCCAGCAACAGTAGAGGACGGCGACGCATTCCTTGTGTGGCCGCGGTCACAGGGATAGCAGCGACGAGTGACCCAATAGCATAAATAGTGACCGTTTGACCAACTAGAGCCTCCGAGACATCAAGACTTTTCGCCATTAGATGCATCACACCTGCTGGCAATGCTTCAGTTAGAATTGTGATAAATGCTGCTGTAGCTAGTGCTAATAGCGAAGATAGAGGTAGTGCTGGCTGCTGAGAGACGCTCATTTTCCACCTACCACTGAACTATATACTGCATCACGAATGTCGGTAACGAAGCGTCCAGACATCCCCTCATACATCGTATTAGTAAACGCTATGACACTTAGTTCATTCGATCGGTCAACAAACCATGAATGTCCATAGGCACCGCCCCAGCGCCAAGTACCTATAGATTCAGGTGATGCTGCAAGTTGAGGATCGCGCAGCACTGAAAAGCCTAGCCCAAAACCAAATCCCGGAGCATTGGGGAGTAACAAACCACCGGTTTGATCTCGCCCCATTTCATCAATAAGTGAAGGAGGTAACAATTGTCCGCCATCTTGTCGTAAGGTTTCCAGTAACAACATAAAATCTTGGGCGGTACTTGCCATTCCAGCACCACCGGAAGGGAAAGCCTTTGCATCAAATATGCGATCAGGGCTGTAAACAATACCTACTGCGCCATCAAACGGTGGAACGATTTCTCCTTCCTCAAGTCGATGCGGTAGTGGTTCATCATTCACATAAACAGTAGCTACTCGTTGGGGGTCGTTTACCCAAAAGTTTGTATTTGACATTCCTAATGGACCCGCGACTAATTGGTGTACAGCTTGATCTAGTGGCATATCGAGAACCCGCTCTAGCAAAGCCCCCAACACATCAGTAGCCAAAGAATATCCCCAAGAAGAACCGGGCGTGTACATTAGTGGCACCTTGGCGATACGCTGCAGATTTTCCTGAAGAGTTATTCCTGAGGCATCCATCCCATCGGAAACTCGCGCAACTGCATATGCGCCGTCGGTATCGTTTTCTAAGAAACGATACCCCAATCCCGCCGTATGGCTAAGTATTTGCCTTACCGTGATGATGGCTTCTGAGCCATCTTGTAATAGCGGCCGAAATTCAGGCATCCAACAAGTGATGTTTTTATCTAAATCCAACAATCCTCTGGCAACGAGTACCAGTGCAGCGACTGACACAATAGGTTTACTCACTGATGCTAAGCGGAAGATTGTGTCAAGCTTCATCGGACATTTAGACTCTCTATCTGCCCAGCCTGCTGCTGTCTGATAGATCAGTTGCCCACGATGAGACACGAGGACAACTGTACCGACTACTCGGTGCGAGTTGATGGCTTGTTTAATGACATTTTTCATATTTTTTGACAACTGAGATGCCGAATCTTCGGTACTGAAAGGAAATTTAACTGCAGTCATGTTGGTTCCTATTCTCTATGATTGTTAAATCAGGTATGCCAAAACAATAGAGAACTTGTTACTCAAGAAAAAGATGGCTACATTTCCTTGTTATGAGGACTAAATTGTCCGCAATAGGAGAGGGAATGGATAGTCTTAATGCCATTGTTGTGTTCGTAAAGGTTGCAGAAACAGGTAGTTTTGCCGCTTCGGGACGTCTACTTGGTGTATCCGCATCAGCCATCGGAAAAAGTATCGCACGGCTTGAAGATAAGTTAGGTGTACAGTTGTTCCATCGTAGTACTCGCAGTATCAAGCTAACCATCGAAGGCGAGATGTTTCTTGAACGGTGTAGGCGTATTTTGACTGAGATTGAAGCAGCAGAGCAGGAACTGTCTCAAGTCAATGCCGCTCCATGTGGGCGCCTGCGAGTTAGTCTTCCCCTTGTTAGTTCATTAGTGTTGCCAGTCTTAGGTGAGTTTATGCGAACTTATCCAGAAGTAGAATTGGATTTAGATTTTACGGACCAAGTAGTTGATGTGATTAAAGATGGGTTTGATGCAGTGGTACGAACAGGTGTCCCAAACGATTCTCGTCTAACTGCACGCCGTTTAGGTATGTTTCGTTCTCTATTGGTGGCTTCCCCTGAATACCTAAAAACTTATGGTACACCGGCACATCCAAGCGATCTCGAACAACATCGTTGCCTGCATTACCGCTTCCCTCATAGTGGTAAACTGGAGCCATGGGCGCTGAAAATGCTTCAAGGAGACCCTCCACTACAGTTGCCAACATCAATGATCTGCAACAACATCGAAACCCGCGTATGCTTCGCAATGCAAGGACTGGGCATTGCCTATTTACCGGATTTCGCTATACGTAAACAATTAGCAACAGGCCAACTGCAATCAGTGTTACCTGATTATGTGGAGCGGACAGGGGTGTTCCATATTCTGTGGCCAGCAGGCAAACATCCAATTCCAAAGGTACGAGCGTTCGTTGATTTTTTATGCAATCACGTGTTTTCAGAAACATATA
>NZ_JCARSY010000020.1:0-72707 GCF_059641415.1 Vibrio rubrogenes | reverse complement strand
CGGTATGGTGGGTAAAATTCTGTGCTACGCCATCGCATTTGCCGTATCAGCCATTACTGCTATTTTTATATTTATGCTGGGGTAGTCCCCCTCTTGTGACTTTGCGATCACACGCTGTGGTCGCCAAGGTCACGCAATAAAAGAGATAATGACATGTTCTATATTCATATGTTGCTGCTGCTTGCCATCATCTTTGTCGGTATTCGGCATGGTGGCATCGCTTTCGGCCTGTTAGGTGGACTCGGTGTCACCATTCTGGCCTTTGTGTTCAAAGTGACACCGGGGCATCCCCCTGTCAGTGTCATGCTGATTATTCTTTCCGTGGTTGCCGCATCGGCCACGCTGGAAGCAACCGGTGGTTTGAAGCTACTGGTCAAATACGCTGAAAAATTAATGCGTAAACATCCCGGTCAGATTGTTTTTCTGGGACCACTCTGTACTTATACCCTCACGGTTCTGGTCGGGACCGGCCACTCTGTTTATCCGCTTCTACCGGTCATTTACGATGTTGCTTATAAAAAAGGAATTCGTCCGGAACGCCCGATGGCAATTGCTTCTGTCGCATCACAAGTCGGTATCACTGCCAGCCCGATCGCTGCAGCCGCTGCCGTGGTCATGGCAACCGCAGTTGATAATCACCTGGATATCGGTCTGATCGACGTTCTGATTGTCACGATTCCGGCCACACTGACAGGTTTACTGGTTGCCTGTACGTGGAGTCTGAAGCGCGGTAAAGATTTGGATAAAGACCCTGAGTTTCAAGCGCGTTGCCAAGATCCTGAATTTGTACAAGAACTGGAAGATAGCAGTGCTTTGGAACAAGGAAACGAAATCGATAAGAGTGCGAAAAAAGGCTTGTTCATTTTCATGCTGGGGATTGCAACAGTCGTGTTTGTTGCCCTATTCGGTAAAGACCTCAACCTGCTGCCTCCGGGTGTAAAAATGTCCGTCGGCATTCAGTTTTTAATGCTGGCTGTCGGAGCTATTATTCTGGTCAGCACCAATGTATCGCCGAAGAAAATCGTACACAGTAATGTTTTTATCGCAGGGATGACGGCAGTCGTTATCATCTTTGGGATTGCCTGGATGAGTGAAACCATCATCGGCTACCATAAAACCTATCTGATTGATATGGTTAGCGATATTGTGCATTCGCATCCATGGGCTTTCGCCATTGCAATGTTCTCGGTATCGATCTTTCTGAAAAGTCAGGCCGCGGTTCTTACCATTATGCTTCCGCTCGGCTTCTCTCTGGGTATTCCACCAAAAGTTTTGATTGGTGTATTGCCGGCTTGTTACGCTTATTTCTTCTTCCCATTCTATCCAAGTGATCTCGCGGCGATTACATTTGACCGCACCGGCACCACTCGTATCGGGAAATATGTACTCAACCATAGCTTTATCCTACCGGGATTCATCTGTGTCTTGACGTCAACCGTGGTTGGTTATTTCCTCTCAACCACCATTCACTGATTAGGTTCTTCGTTCTTTCCCGCGCCTGTGCAGCTTGTGCTGTACGGGAGCGGGCTCTCACTTCCCACCGACTTCTTTTCGCACTTGTCTCGCTGAACACCGACCCATGATACAATGCCACCGACTTGCGACCTGAACAGTTCAAGCCGATTGACAAACGATTCCTGATGCTAAATTTATGAAGTTAAGTTTATGAAATTAAAGAGTTACCTGACTTTAACGACGATTGCGACCACCTCTTCAGTCGTGATCGTCATGACGATCGCGATATTGTTTCTGCTACAGAATTCTTATCAGTCAGGTCTCGAAGCCCGTGGTCTGGAGCTTGCCCGGGTCATTGCCCATGACCCCAAGGTCATTCAAGCCCTGCGCGCGCAAGCGGCGCATCCGTCAACGGGAAGCATCCGTGATTATATTGAGTCGATTCGCTCTCGAACCGACGCCTCTTACATTGTGGTGGTTGATCAGCAGGCCATCCGTCTCAGTCATCCGGACCAAAATCGGGTCGGAAAACATTTCATCGGTGAAGATATCAATCGGGTCTTGCAAACCGGCCAGTCCTACAGTACCGAAGCGAAAGGCTCTCTTGGGAAAGCAATTCGCAATTTCGTGCCCATTTATGATCACGGTAAACAAGTTGGCGCGGTGTGTATCGGCTACTTGTCTGAAAGAATTTCCGACATCATTTTTCGCCAACATGTTCATATCGGCTTATTGATCGCACTCATCTATCTGTTTGGTATCGCGACAACCGCTGCTTTTTTACTGAAGATGAAAAAGACATTTCTGGATTACGAACCGGAATTTATCGTCAATAAATTTCGGGAACACGGTATGGTCTTTGACAGTATCCGAGATGCTATTATTGCAGTTGATCATGATATGAACATCACCATGATCAATAATAGCGCAATGAAACTCCTCTCAATGGGAGTGTTAAGCCGCTATGATTACCAGCGTCATCCACTGTCTCATTATTCGATCCCTTTAAGTCATTTGGTACTGGAAAATCAGGGACGCTTCCATCAGGAAGCATTCAGTATTGGAAAAATCAAATACCGGGCTAACCTTTATCCGATAAAAACCGCCAAAGGTTTAATTGGTCATGTGATTGTATTCTTCACCGACCTGACTCCTAATGAGCTGGAAAAAGAAATTATCTACCTGAAAAATTATGCTGAACTGCTGCGTAGTAAAACCCATGAGTATTCGAATAAACTAAACGTACTGTCGGGGATGCTGCAAATTGGCAAATATGAAGAGTCAATTGATTTTATTCAGCAAGAAACGGATCGCTATCAGGCGGTTATCAATCATATTGTGTTGAGTGTGTCAGACAGTGCCGTGGCCGGTCTGTTACTGGCTAAATTTAACAAAGCTTCAGAAATGGGGGTTAAATTTACCATCGACGTTGATACGACTCTGGCAAGTTATGCCAAACAGACGTCTGAAAAACTAGTGACGATTATTGGTAATCTGGTAGATAATGCGCTACTGGCCGCCTGGCAAAACCGAGAGGTGGTACAGCCTGAAGTCATCGTTTACCTCAGTGATCGCGGTAGACATATCATGCTGGAAATACAAGATAACGGCATCGGTGTCCCTGCTGAAATCGCTGAGCATATTCTTGAGTTTGGTGTCAGCTCAAAGCAGGAAGATGAACAGAATGGCGTTGGCCTGTACCTTGTCAAACAGCTGGTCGATTACTTTCACGGCAGTATTGACTGGGAACGCACTGAACAACACACCACCTTGTTCAGTATCTATTTAGAAAAACCGGAAGAGGCGCATGACGATGAAGACCCGAGTAATGTTGCTTGAGGACGATATTCGAGCCAGCTATACCTTGGAATCAACGATCAACCAACATCCTCAGTTTCAGGTCGTAGCTGTCAGTGAAAGCTGTGCGGACGCACAAATCCAGTTCAATGCATTTCAACCACAACTGGTGTTTGTTGATATTACGCTTCCCGATGGTAACGGTTTGGCGTTGATTCAGCAGTTGCGTCAACAAGCGGCCGACTGTCACTTCATTATGACGACTGCTGAGCGTGAAACCACCACCGTTGAAAAAGCGGTCCAACTCGGGGTCATCGACTATCTGGTCAAACCGATCCGCATGTCGCGTATTCATCAGGCACTGGATGATTATCTGCAATATAAACAAAAGCTCATCAGCACTTCAACCGTTGATCAGGACGATATTGATCAGTTACTCCGTAAGTCCCCTATCCAGCCGATTCGTCAGACCCCGAAAGGGATCGATGCAACGACACTGGAATCATTGAAAGCGTTGCTTTATCAGGAGCAGTTACACGATTTTTCCGCAGATGATATCAGCGAACGGATGAATTTCAGTCGTATCACCGCCAGACGCTATTTGGAATATCTTGAATCTGAAGGCGTGTTACGCCTGGTGCTCAACTACAATACCGGTGGCCGGCCAAGACGTCTCTATCAGATGATAAAGTAGGTATGTTCCGGCGCGTCCCCCTCCCGAACATGCAGTATTGATTCACTGATAATGTCTGACATTTACGCCAAAAATGTTCTACGCTTGATACGATCGACTGTTTTGATGCGTGCCAGATAACTTTTTAAGCAGGACAAACATGCTCACACGATTGAGTATGCAACATCAGATATTTGTCTGAACACACAAAAGATGTGCCGCTAAGAGATTGTCATAAAAAGAAAAACTGTGTAACATTTCGTCAAATTACGTGGTATGCCCATCGGGGCTGTTGGACGCTACATCGCTGGGGTCTATGTATGGTCATGAAATATATCGCCTTCGCGAATGTCGCTGTCGGCATTTTTCTACTGATTTACAGTATGAAACCCACCTATCAGATAGGTCGCACTGAAGAACAAACGTCTCGCTGGAAAATACTTATCACGTTGCTCTTTATCTTTATTCTTGGCTATCTTTCCGTGCTGATCGTCTTGGTTTATAGCCAGATGAATGCATACCTGTCGACAATTTCACTTATTCTTCTCAGTGCCAGTCTTTTTATTGCGCTGGTCGTCTCACTGTCCCGAAACATACTCTATCAGATTAATCGTTCGGCTCAGGATGAACAGTACAATTCTTTGCACGACAGCCTGACTTCACTGGCAAACCGCAAATATTTACACTGTTCGCTTCAAACGTTCGTTCAATCAAAACAGTTGTTTAGCTTATTGTTGATTGACCTGAATAATTTCAAACAGATCAATGATGGTTTGGGTCACTACTTCGGTGATAAGTTTCTGATTTCAGTTGCCAATCTGTTACAAGAAAACACCAGTCAATATGGTCGGTTATACCGCATGGGGGGCGATGAGTTTGCGCTTATCTTGCCCGGCAATGACGATGACACGATTCTCAATGTGGTTGACTCAATTCATGGTGCTCTCCATGCACCAGTGAAAGTGATGACTTACTCGATGAAGACATCGGCCAGTGTCGGGATCACCAAATATCCACATAATGGGCATGAGGTTTCCAATCTGCTGAAACAGGCAGATTTAGCCATGTACGACTCGAAGAAAAAACATAAGCCCTATACGTTTTATCATGACCAGCTGGGTTCCGACTCTTATAAAAAGCTCAAACTTTCCATCAAATTATCTGAAGCACTCAAAAATGATGTCTTTGAACTACACTACCAACCGATTATTCGCGGTCAGATACAAGGAATTGCGGGCCTCGAAGCCTTACTGCGCTGGCCTCAGGAAGATGGTAGTTTTATCGAACCGGGGGACTTTATTCCCATTGCTGAAAAAAGTGCGCTGATTTCTGTATTAACCCAATGGGTAATTCATCGAGCCACTCAGGACTTAAGTGTCTTAAGAGCGCACGGTTTCCATGGCAGTCTCCATATCAATCTTTCCGCCAAGGACTTTCAGGATGATGAAGTGGTCGATCAACTGCGTAACCTGCTTCACGCGGGACAAGTACAAGCTGATGATTTGGTATTTGAAGTTACCGAAAGTGCGGTGTTTGAAGATATTGAAAAGGCGAAGTGTGTGATTCATAAAATACATGCACTGGGTTTTCGATTCAGTATTGATGATTTCGGCATCGGTTACTCTTCTCTGGTAATTTTGCGTGAATTACCCGTCACTCAGATTAAGATTGATCGCTCTTTCGTCACGGAATACCACCAGAAAGAATCCAACCGCACCATTATCTATGCGTTGATCCGGTTAGCACAAGATTTGAACCTGAGTGTCGTTGCCGAAGGTGTGGAAGTTTACAGTGTCGAACAGGCATTAGGGAAAATCGGCTGCCACTATACGCAGGGTTTTCTTCGTTTCCCCCCGGAACCGTTACACCACTTACTCTACAATGAGCAATTCCGGAACCATCTTGAACCGATGCTTCCGGAACCACTTCAGCGGTGACGCGTTTGCAGCATCACCATTACTTGCAATATAACGCTTTACCCAACAGCCACTTACCCGACTTTAAACAAGTCGGCTACTGATGTGTCAGTACATCGGGTTGCGATGTATTCTGTGATTGCCTGCTGCTGTTCCTGATTGAGATATAAACCCAGTTTGGTTCTGCGCCATAAAAAGTCATCACTGGTTCTGACAAATTCACAGGCAATCATATAGTCGATTTCCCGCTGATAGACGCCTTCGGCAAAACAGCGCCCCATCTCTTCTAAGCTGTTGACACCAGACAACATTTTTCGCGTATAGGTACCAAACTGAATCGCGTAGCGAAATGCCAGTTTCTGGCTCAGCCATGGATAACTGGCTCGCAGTGATTCACCCAGTTGTTCCCGGGTACAACTAAAGTAACCGCCCGGAAGGGGTACATTGGCTGTCCACGGTTTACCCATCTGCTCAAAATACGGTTCAAGCTTGTGCATCGCCGCTTCACCTAACTTACGATAAGTCGTTAACTTACCGCCAAACACCGACAACAGCGGTGCCTGATCGCCTGTCTGTTCCAGCTCAATGGTATAATCTCTGGTAACAGCCTGCGGTGAACTTGACTCATCATCACATAATGGGCGTACCCCACTGTATGACCAAATCACATCCTCACGAGAAAGCTGTCGCACAAAGTGCTGATTGACAATATCGATTAAGTAGTCCTGCTCTTCATCGTCGATTTCAACCTGACGGGGATCACCATGATATTCGACATCTGTGGTTCCAATGATGGAGAAATCGTCCATGTACGGAATGACAAATACAATTCGGTTATCTTTATTCTGTAAGATATATGCCTGTTCTTCATGATGGATCCGGGGGACGACAATATGTGACCCTTTCACCAAACGAATGTTACGTGGTGACGCCGTCGATAAACCATCATCAAAAAACTGTTTCACCCAAGGCCCGGCAGCATTGACCAGTGCTTTAGCATAACGTTCGAAGCGTGTATCTGACTGCTGATCATAAATCGTAACACGCCAGATATCATTCTCACGAACGGCTCGTTCAACCCGACAGTAATTACTTACTTCTGCACCATTTTCCTGAGCGGCCAGAATATTCAGAATGACTAAACGTGCATCATCGACCCAACAATCCGAATACTCAAACCCGGTTTTCATTTCAGGTTTGAGTAACCCGCTTTCAGCCAGATTGACTTTGTGACTGGCCGGTAACGTAGTTCGCTTGCCGAGATGATCATATAAAAACAGTCCGCAGCGAATCATCCACGCAGGCCGGAGATAAGGTCGGTGTGGCAATCGAAAACGCATCGGACGCGCCACATGAGGTGCTTTTCTGAGTAAAACTTCCCGTTCGGCAAGTGCTTCTGCAACTAAACGAAATTCATAATGTTCCAAATAGCGCAATCCTCCGTGAATCAGCTTAGAACTGGATGAGGAGGTTGCAGAGGCAAAGTCTTGCGCTTCATAAAGTCCGACGGACAAGCCCCGCCCGGCAGCATCAGCAGCGATTCCGGCACCATTAATGCCGCCACCGACAATAATTAAGTCCAGCAGACGATTTTCTTGATTGGGTGTTATCACATCCATAAAGTAACCTCAAAATGAGCAAACGAACATTTACAAACATTATTGAGCGTAACTTAACTGCCATTTAAATGCATCATTTATTTTCGATTATGTTCGTTTTATCGATAAATATAAAAAAACCTTCTTAAAGGAAGGTTTTTAATGAGGTCATCAGTATTGGTAATTAAGACCGGATTAAGCCGATGAAGGCAGCTCTGAAACGGTTTGCTCGGGGGATATTGCAACTTCTAAAGATACTTGGTTCGCTTCCAGTATTGACTGGATTTCCTGCGGGGGCTGTTTATCGGTAAACAGCGTATTAATTTGGGAGATATTACCGAGTTTAACCATCGCATTGCGACCAAATTTAGAGTGATCGACCGCGAGAAAAACACTCCGGCTGTTTTCAATAATCGCCTGTTTAACACGGACTTCATGATAATCAAAGTCCAGCAAAGACCCATCAAAATCAATCCCACTGATCCCGAGAATACCGAAATCAAGCCGGAACTGTTGAATGAAGTCTAACGTTGCTTCCCCGATAATCCCGCCATCGCGGTTACGTACTTCACCACCAGCCAGAATGACATTAAAGTCCGGCTTTGAGAGCAGAATGCTTGCCACATTTAGATTATTCGTCACAATGCGCAGCTGTTGATGACTTCGACTCAGTGCGCGGGCAACCGCTTCCGGAGTTGTCCCGATATCAATAAACAACGTCGCGTGATTCGGAATGTGCTTCACCAATGCTTCGGCAATGTGATCTTTTTCAGAATAGTTATGTGATTTACGGGTTGTATAAGAATCATTCTCCGAGCTGATTGGCACCGTTGCGCCACCGTGATAACGACGAATTTTATTTTCATCAGCCAACTCATTCAAATCACGACGAATCGTTTGTGGGCTAACGTGAAAGCGTGCCACCAGTTCATCGGTACTGATGTAACCATGTTTTTTGACCAGTTCTATTATTTTCTGATGTCTCGGAATTTGCTTCACATCCGGCTCCATGTCTCATTAATCCATCACTCACTGATGCAGAAACGCATCGCAACACGCGAAAACTGCTCTTGGGGATGGCTTCATCTATTTATTCGAAAAAATTCACTCAAACTATTGTGCGGTAAATCTGGGAGAGAAAGAAGTCTCTTATATACAAAAAGTACCGTCCATCACCGAAAAGAGTCCCTGATTAGCTTTCTTATCATCCAGCAAGTTCAGACTTTGTTGGCTCAATTGAAAACCACTTGACGACAATAAGCATCGAGTTGAGTATAATTATTACCCAATCAATGAAGGAACATGACATGACGAAATACAAACGTCACTATGGTTTGGCTCTCTCCATCTCACTGTTTTTTTACAACACTGCTGATGCACAAGACTTTGCTAAACTGGATCAAGCCTTGCCGGCTGCTATCGATGCCTACTCAATTGCACCGGTGTTTGACTTCGATACAGATGGTTGCCTGCCGAGTGCCGGCATCAGCCGCATCGGTCAGCAAAATAGCGGGTTGAAACCATCCGGTGGCTTAACTGCTGGTTGTCGGAACGCCAATTTTCTCGATTTATCCAATACTTATCATCGCTATGCCTGCAAAATCAATGGCTCAGATCAGTATTGTGCTCATTTTTACGCTTTATATTTTCTCAAAGACCAAATTCTCAACGGTATCCAAAGTGGTCATCGTCATGATTGGGAAAATGTGGTGATCTGGACTAAAAATGGCAACGTGACGCATGGGAGTTACAGTGCCCACGGTAACCTGACCACACGAGCAGTCTCTGAGTTAGATACCAATGGCAAGCACATCAAATTCGTTTATCACAAAGATGGCCTCCTGACTCATGCGTTCCGGTTCAGCAAGATTGAAGAAGTCGCTGAAAACCCATATGGCTACTTCGTCACCCCTGATATTGTCAGTTGGTATACCATGTATGGTGACCAAGTCACCAACGACACCTTAAGAAACCAACTCAATCGTTATGACTACGGCTCAGCCAATGTGCCTATCAAGGACGGGAGTTTCCTGAGTAACTTGAATCAAGGCAAACCCGATAGTTATCCGCAGTTTTCCGCTTCAGACGTGGTCAATTCACGTTAAATGAATGCCGATGACACCGAATCAACTGACGTGAAAAACGGATGCAATACGGCGAACAATCACGCTGGGTTGCATCCGTTCAGTCAACCTCGGCCAACCGACAGACTAGGCCAATGCTTGCTCTTGCTTGTCCCGGTGCACTCTTCTTTCGCCAATCAATGCGTAAATCAGACAGACAATCGCAGCGATACATGCACCAACCAGAATGATAAATCCGCCATTCCAGCCAAAGTGATCAACGGTATATCCCAAAATGGCATTTGCAGCGACAGCCCCGCCCAGATAACCGAACAAACCGGTGAGTCCGGCTGCGGTTCCCGCAGCTTTCTTGGGTGCCAGCTCCAACGCATACAGGCCAATCAACATGACGGGTCCATAAATAAGAAAACCGATGGTAATCAGTGCCAGCATATCGACACTCGGATAACCCGCAGGATTCAACCAATACACCAGTACCGCAAGTAACACCAGTACCATAAACAAAATACCGGCGGGGGCGCGACGTCCCTGAAAAACTTTATCGGAAACCCATCCGCACAATAAGGTTCCCGGAATACCGGCCCACTCATACAAAAAGTAAGCCCACGATGATTTATCAACCGAAAAATCTTTTGCTTCTTTCAGATAGACGGGAGCCCAGTCCAGTACGCCGTAACGAATCAAATAGACAAAAGCATTCGCAACCGCAATTGACCATAACAGTTTGTTAGACAAAACATATTTGAAGAAAATCTCTTTCGCACTCATTTCTTGCTCATGCGATTGATCATAATCCTCGGGATAGTCATTTTTATACGCTTCAATCGGTGGTAAACCACATGATTGTGGTGTGTCTCTCAGTGTGACCCAAATCAGAATCGCCACGAGGATTGCGAAAAATGCCGGGACATAAAATGCCGTACGCCAGTCGTCATGAAATAGCCATAGCCCCAGCAGAAAGATCGGCCCAATCAAGCCGCCTCCGACATTATGTGCCACATTCCATACCGAAACGAGTTCACCACGCTCTTTGCGTGACCACCAGTGTACCATCGTCCTGCCACAAGCCGGCCACCCCATTCCCTGAAACCAGCCATTCAAAAACAGCAAAATGAACATTGCGGTAATACTACCGGTTGCCCACGGCATAAAACCGAAGCACAGCATGACACAGGCAGAAAGTACTAAACCAGCACTGAGGAAATAGCGAGGGTTTGAGCGATCAGAAACACTCCCCATCAGAAACTTAGATAGACCATAGGCAATCGAAACCGCAGCAAGCGCAACCCCCAAATCGCCACGACTGAATCCCTGTTCAATCAGAAATGGCATTGCCAGACTAAAATTTTTCCGAACCAAATAGTAACCGGCGTAACCCACGAAAATACCGATAAAAAGTTGCCAGCGTAATCGCGTGTAAACCCCGTCGATCTGCTCACGGGGAAGTGGCTCAATATGAGCCTGTGGTTTGAAAATTCCAAACATGATGACCTCAGCGATGGTGGTAATATCAATGTCCTGATGCATCGTTTCATCAGAACAGGAAAATACAGCACAAACAAAATGTTCGTTCGAGCTAGTTGTATTTTCATACGCGCAATATTACATTTTTGTGACAGCCACAGCACACTCGTTAATTTGCATATGAAAACAAGTCATTCATGTCGGTACCCGCACATTCTGCGCAAGTTCACAGCACTTTTGTCACTCACGAAGTGCAATCGAATCGATCATTCTAAAAAAATTTAGCTAAAATAAAGACATGTCTATCATCCGTATCGGCCTCTTGCTATGACTCATGCTTTTGCCAAACTCTGGTGTCGTTTCCGCCAGCTTCCCCGTACGCTCCGCGTCTCAACCTATTTGTTACTCAGTTATGCAGGTTATGCGCTGCTGCTCGGTGTGATCACACCTCTCATCCTCCAGTCTCAAATACCGAAAGTACTGAGTGAACGTCTGGGGAGAGAAGTTCAGATCGCGCAAATCAGTATCAATCCGTTTTTACTGCGAGCCCAAATCGAAGATTTTCAGATCATGACCCGGGATCAACAAGGGAAGCTCGCAACAATCGGCCATTTAGAACTGATGTTCAGTTTCTGGCGTAGTCTGTTTCATCTGACGCCAACCATCGATCATCTATGGATAACTCAACCATCTCTCAATCTTGTGCGGTTCAAGACCGACTCGGGGCAGCTCCGTTTCAATATCAGTGATATTGTCGAGCGCCTTGATTCCCGGCAAACAGCTACACCGCAGCAACAGTCAGCAACAGATGTGACACCAACTATCACCGCCTTTCGCAGCGAAGACATTCATCTTTCTCAGGGGCGTGTGCAGTTCTCTGATCAGGTCAGCGGTGCCCTGCTCTCCTATCACGGACTGGATATCCGTTTACAACAGTTCGATACACAAGCAACGATGGCGCAACTTCCGTCAGAGCCAAGCCAATCATCTGCGTCAGACAAATCATCAGCTTCAACGCTCTCCCCGAACCGATATCAGGTACAAATTACCGGAGCGGACCAAAGTCAGATGCAACTCAGCGGTCAGTTGCAACTGCTGCCCCTTAAAATCAGTGGTGAGCTGTCGCTTCAGTCCGTCACGCTGGCACCATTCTGGCCTTTTGTTGCTGACATGATTCCCGCCCGATTAACGGATGGTGTCATCGATTTTCACACGCACTATGATTTGCAAGAGATACACAACCATATCGTCTATACCACCCGACAAGGTGAGCTGACATTACAGCAACTGGTTTTTCAGTCCGACCAAAAGCCACGGGTTAAACTGTCACAGTTGACCCTCAGTGATATTGCGTTAGAGAGCTCCGGACAGACTCTCGACATCGCACAATTACAATTGTCCGGTTTATGGGCAGACGGACGACTAAACGCCCAAGGGCTCGATTTACAACATCTGTTTACCCCCGTTCAGAACACTGATGTCACACCATCTCAGGCTACACCGCCTGATAATCAACCGGCGACCTCCTCTTCATGGCTTGTTCGCCTTCATCAGCTCCGGATGACAGGGAGTGATTTGAACCTCATGGAACAACAACAGACCACTGGGGTTTATTGGCGTGTTCACAATATGTCTCTCTCGACAGGCGAGATTGACAGTAATCTCAGTAAACCGATCAATTACCAACTTGCATTCGATATCGCATCCGACCTGCATCAGCCCCCTGAAAGCGCTCAGGGACATTTCACTGCACAAGGTGTTGTTGATCCGCAACAACTCAGTACCAGCGGTGAGATTAATCTGCAACGGCTGGAACTCAGCCAGTTTCAGCCTTATTTACAACCCTATCTGAACTTACAGCTCAGCAATGGGGTCTTTTCGACACAGGGGCATTTTCAGATCAATCCAGCCACATATGATGTGCGCTATCAGGGGACTGCGGCTTTAAATCAGCTGATGATCAAAGACACCCGCAATCGTCAGCCGCTGCTGAAATGGGAGAGCATGTCAATCGATGCTATTGCCTTTGATCAAATTGCACGTCAACTCATGATTCACCAAATCACATTAGATAAACCGTATGCCAAAATATTGATCGACCAAAATAGAAATACCAATATTGATCACCTTGTCATTGAGTCTCATCCCGGAAAGGCTTCCGAAGCCCCCTCCGCGTCGGTCAAACCAGACACTCAATCCCAGCCGAAATCAGAATCACAGCCGTCCTTTCAGCTTGAAATCGGTGCGATCAAAATCAACCATGGTTCGGCTTTTTTTGCCGATCAATCTCTGACCCCAAATTTCGCGACTGGGATTGAATCTCTGGATGGTGAAATCAGCCAGCTATCATCCAATCCCGCGCAAAACGCTCAGGTTCAGTTAACCGGTAAGATTGATCAATATGCCCCAGTCTCCATTCACGGAGAAATCAACCCACTCTCTGAGCCTCCCTATCTGGATTTAGCGGTGAATTTTAATCGTGTTGAGCTAACATCGGTTAATCCATACTCTGGTACTTACGCTGGTTATTATATTGATAAAGGACAACTGTCATTAGGATTGCAATATCAGTTAGAGCAGCACCAGCTCATCGGTAAAAATCACATCGTGATCGACCAACTGCAACTGGGAAAATCAAGCAACTCTGAGCAAGCCCTCAATTTGCCATTGAAACTCGCCATTGCACTATTACAGGATCGCCACGGCGTGATTGACCTGGGACTGGATATCTCTGGTGATCTCGATAACCCCAGCTTCAGTTTTGGCAGTATCATTATGACCGCACTGACCAATATGCTCACCAAAGCAGTCACGTCACCATTTACTCTACTGGCAGGTTTAGTCGGTAGTGATGATGAACTCAATATTGTTCAGTTTGAGCCCGGTCGGGCAACATTAAGTACAGCAGAGCAGGAGCGGTTGAAAACGCTGGCGGGCGCATTGACAGACCGGCCAAAACTCAGCGTCAGTGCCAAAGGTCATGTATCACTCACGCAGGATAGTCAGGCAATCAAAGCAATGAAGCTGCAACAACAGCTCCGGAGACAGAGTGGTGTTGACCCCTTGCCGACTGATCTCAGCGCCAGTCGCTTTCCTGAAAGTGGCCCTTTGGTTGAGGCGTTAAACAAACTGTTTAGTACCGAGCTGCAAAAGCAACCGGATGCCGAACGGCAGAAAATTATCCAACAGTTGCAACGTGAAAATCCGGATGTCGAACCCGATCCGGCAGCGGTGACGACCCGACTCCATATTGCGATGTACAATCAGCTGTTGAATGCTCAAGCCGTGAGTCATGATGAACTGGGTTATATGGCTCAAAGCCGGGGTAATGCGGTGAAGGCGTTTCTGGTCAATGATGCCGGGCTGCCTCCGGGACGTATTTTTCTGCTGGACAGTAAAACTGAGTTGAATGACAGTGAGCCGCAGGTGAAACTGATTTTAAGTGCCGATTAAACGTTCAGTGAACCTGACAATCTTCAGACACAACCGGGTTGATAACTCACGGGTGGATAACACAAAGGGGTGGCCGTTACCGGCCGCCCCTTCGACATTTGATGTTCCCTACCGGGTCAATTAATTTTTGTAAACTTCAAACTCAGCAATAGCAGGAGTGCCGTTGGCTGAATGGATTACAAAACTGATTTTATCCAGATTGGTATCCGAGAAAGAGATCATGCTAGGAATGGTACTCCCCGATGCCAGTGTAGCGCCATCATCATGATTCACTAAAGACCAAGAAGTCACCGTCCCCTGAGTACCGGACAACTCAATGATTCGAACCGCATTAATGGTTTGATTGAGACGTTTAACACTGATCGTACCGGTACTGTCTCTTGGCGACCAGTAGGTACTGCTATCCCCATCCGTCACGTTACCATAGCTGGTTCCGTTACCTTTAGAACTACCGTCAGCGTCCGCATTTAAAGCGAGGTTCGAACCCGAAGGTGAGCCTCCATTATCGCCACCGTTATCCTGATCACTGCCACTGCCGTTATCGTTATCATTGCCGTTATCATTCCCCGGTGTAGTGACATGACAGCTACCGTCGGATACAGCCAGATCTTTATTGGCACCCGCGGTTGCCATTACAATCGCAGGGACACAGCTTGCCTGATCAAGCTGATACTGATAAGAGATGTTAATCGATGTGGTTGAAACCGGGTTCGGGCCGGCCGGATGAAGTTTGCTGCCATCATTGGACCAACTCACGTTATCCCAGATATTGCCACTTACATCCCAAAATCCCATATCATCGGTATAGAAAGTACCGAGCGGATCTTTAGAATCTTTTACATAATTATTTTCTGCTTTGATCTTGCCACCGATTCTTGGATTCATCCCTGAAGAAATTAAGCCATCATAGTAATTGTTATAAGAATGTGCCGTGGCATGACGTAACAATGGTGTCCGTGAATTAATGTTCTCATAATAGTTATGGTGGAAAGTCACTGGCCCGTTGTTGTTATCACTGTCACTCGAGCCCACCAGCCCGCCCCGACCCGAGTTTTTCAGGATACTATAAGAGACTGTGACGTACTTCGTATTATTTTTCATATCCACCAAAGCGTCATAGCCATCACTTTCACCACCACTCGCTTCTAATGTGACATGATCAACCCAGACGTTTGAGACATCTTTCTCCATACCGATAGCATCACCGCCATTCGACGTCGGAGAACCGGATTTTTTCACATTCCTGACATGTACATTCCGGATGATGATGTTGGATGAAGAGCGGATATGAATACCCAACTCATCGAAGAGCGCACCTTGACCGACCCCAATCAGAGTAACATTACTGATATCTTTCAGTTCAATTTTATCTGCTGCGGTATTACAACTATTACCGGAAACTTTTGAAGTATTACCATGATTGATGGTCCCCTCAACCTGAATAATAATCGGTGTATCGTTTGAGGCTCGGTTACATAACGCTTCATGAATTTGCGTACCGGTTGTTGCACGAACGACTTGTCCACCTTCGCCACCAGTTGTACCACCATTCTCGGTGTGAAACCCATTGGCAAATGAAGGTGAAGCGATCCATGCCAGCGAGGATATCAGTGAAGCGATTATGGTGTGTTTAAATTGTTTATCGGTCATCATGTCCTTCCTTATCTATGTCATTAAAATATTGATGATCTTTCTCGCCTGTCATTCACGGCAGAAACAGGCCTTATCGCAGATAGATTAATTATTTTTCAATTACTTTTATTTCTGAAAGCCTTCTTTTTTGGATGAATGTCATGCTTTATAAAAGCATGTCTCTATCAATATCTCTCTTGATATGATTCAGCCAAAACAAGCACCAATATATATCAAAACAATATTACTTTTAAAATGAAACATTGTTTCTTTTTTGATCTAGGTTGAAAAATAACCTTTATTTATTAGAAATTATTTTTGTTGAAGAGGTTCACACCACCTCATTTTTTCTCTGTTAAACTTACGAAAAACCCCGTTGTTAATCCTATATTTTTTAGTAATTGGCAATCAATAATAATATCAATGTAGTCATTTGATAAATCGGATAATTTCTATAATGATTCAGGGAATTAGTATCTCTATAGATTCGCTATAAACTGAAAGTAGAATAAAAACACCCAGAACAGGTTCAACCTGTTTATTGACCAACCTAACAACGTCACTAGGAAATAATATGAAAAAAATCAAAAAGATATATATAATAATGTGGGCATTAGCTACCTGCATTTCCAGCTTCAGTGCACAGGCTGCCTTCCAGTTATTAACCTCTCAGGATTTTTATACAGTCGATACCAATGCTGGTGTAGTATTCAGCATACGCAGAGTTGATCATGGTGTCAGTACGCAATCACCCGGTGATCTTGCTTCACTAAAAATTAATGGTGTCGAGTATCAAAATCAGCGTCGAGGATCTCAGATTAATTCTGGATTTGATTGGTTATATAACAATACATCCAATGTACAGGTTTATGCTCAAAATTATCAAAACCAATATATAAAAATTACGGTTCAGGCTGGTAATCTTACCCATTATTATATGGCCAGAAATGGTTATCCATATATCTACATGGCAACTTATTTTTCATCTGAACCTAATATTCATGGTCATGTACGTTATATTTTAAGACTACAACGTAACCAGCTCCCTTATGGACCGGAGCCTTCAGATATTTCTCAAACAGTATCCACTGTTGAGTCCAGTGATATTTTCGCACTCTCCAATGGGGAGACTCGTTCGAAACATTACTCTAACATGCGGCTGAAAGACTGGAATGCTATTGGCGCACGAGGATCAAACGTTGGTGTCTGGATTGTCAGAGATAATCAAGAAGGCGGCTCTGGAGGCCCGTTCTATCGCAGCCTGCTGAATCAGGGCACAGCAACCGATCAAGAAATTACTTATATCGTCAACTATGCCGAAGCCCAGACAGAAGCATTCCGTACCGGTGTGTTGAATCATTACACACTAGTTGTCAATAGCGGCCAACAGCCTCCTGCCGATGATGATATTAACCTCTCTTGGTTCTCGCAAATGGGATTGAAAGGCTATGTTGCTGCATCAGACAGAGGCCGGGTTGCAGGCGTTGGCATCACCGGACGAGACACCAACTATGAATATACCGTTGGTTTTGCCAACAATCGTGCGCAATATTGGGCAACGGCAAACCCGGCAAGTGGTTACTTCAGCCGGGACAATATGTTACCGGGCACCTACACGATGACCACTTATAAAAATGAGTTAGCCGTCGACACGCAGACGGTAACCGTTCATTCCGGCCAGACGACAGTTTTAAACTCCTATCAAATCACCGGTGATCCAAGTCATGACAGAGCCATCTGGCGTATCGGTGATTGGGATGGTAGCCCGCAAGAGTTTCTCAATGGCGATAAATTAACCATTATGCACCCTTCAGATGTCAGAATGGCAAATTGGGATCCATCTAACTTTATTGTCGGTAACACACCTGCCAGCGCTTTTCCTGCCTATATGTGGAAGGATATCAACAATGACCATATCATTTATTTCCGTCTCAACGACTCACAACGCGCGAAAGCCCACCGGATCCGGATTGGGATTACCGTGGCCTATGCAGGAGGTCGTCCCAAAATTTCGGTAAATAACTGGACATCTTCCAATCCGCCATCGCCGTCTCAACCTAAAACTCGTACTTTAACTGTCGGGACGTATCGGGGAAACAACACAACCTATACATTTGATATTCCCGCCAGCGCTTGGGCCAGTGGAAGTGACTGGAATCGCCTGATCGTTACAGCTATCAGTGGCTCAGGCCTGAGTGGTTATCTGTCTGCGGGTTATAGTATCGATAGTATTGATTTACTTGATTAATACAACCAATGAAGTCAGTGAACACTCAAGATTAACATTAAGCACTTAATAACGGTCCCCTACATTGCACAGGGGACTGATGTCAAGTCGCTTAGGCACCTGAACTCAGTCCCCTTTTTGATGTCTAAATCAAAATCTAAACTCACATTTCTCTCCTCATTAACCTTAGCTTTACGCCATGTCGATAACATCTCAGACGTGTTTATTTACATTTTGTTTAAATTTTACACATTCTATAACTTGATCTTGATCACATAAATGAATATTTGACATACATTTTCAGCAGAAGAAAACCGTTACAGATTATATGACTATATTGAATGTTAAATTCAATATAGATAACTATGTTAACTATAAAATAACAAATATATACCAATATATTTAAAATTAAATAACATAATTAATTCTGTCATCAGAACATCATTTATATGTAAAAATCCCTCAAGTTTACGTTCAATATAAAAATAAGATATTGTTTTTTAAAAACAAAAAAATAAGGATAGACAAAAAGTTATACTACTTGACACATATATTTACCTTTTGCAATCTGACGACTTCAATTATTGACTCGTGTCACTAATCGTAGATACACATAATAAGTGGATATACAGGGAGCTAGGAAAGGGCTCTTAATTTTAAATAAAAAGGTAATGGACTATTATGAAAAAAACGCTCATAGCGCTCGCAGTGCTTTCAGTTGCAAATGTGGTTAATGCCGCTGAAATTCTCAAGACAGACTCCGCATCGGTAGATTTTTATGGCCAACTCCGCGAAGAATTGAAACAGGTGGATTGGGCAGGAAAAAGTGAAGATGCAAACACCACACTCTCTTCAGGTTCATCCCGGGCCGGGGTCAATTCTATTTACACCATCAACGATGATCTTGACGTGCTGGCAACCGTTGAATTTGGTATCGGACAAAGCAACAGCGGCACCAGTCGTAAACACTACATCGGTTTTGCATCCAAGGAATGGGGCACAGTGACCGTTGGTAAACAGAGTATTCTGAGTGATGATGTCTGGGGCGTTGAAAACGACTGGATTGGTTTAGGTTATAGTATGCTTCCTGAGATGGATGGTTATGACATGAACTGGCTTCAGAATGCGATGATCAAGTATACGCTGGAAGGCTCTGCGGGTTGGTTCAAAGCGGCTTATTCATACAAAAACGGTAATGATGACCCGACTACAGCCGAAATCTTTGCCGGAACCACTTTCGGTAATATCGAATTATACGGTGGTGTCGGTTATCAGGAAGATAAAACCACATCAACAGATACCAAAGATATTACCATTACCAGCGACGGTACAACGCATACTGTTGAATCCAAAATCACCACAGTCAATAGCAAAGAGCTGAAGCATGGTATGCTTACCGTGAATTATAAAGGTGATGGCTGGAACTTAGGCACCACCTACTGGCATGCAGAAGTAGACGATAATGTGAAGAACACCAAACTCACTTCGGATTCTGTCGCCCTCGCCGGTTCTTATAGCTTCACTAAAACACTATCTCTCTACGGTGGTTATGAATACATCAAAGACCTTCAGGAAGAAGGAAATGACTTCAACGGGGTGTATTCCGGTCTGTTGTATAGTTATGCAAGTTGGACCAAACTCTATGCTGAAACCGGGGTTAACGACTCTGATAAAATCGGTAATGACAGCTACTGGGGTGTCGGTGTTCGCATCTACTGGTAATCCATAAAATAGCTGGTCACAGTCGTCTGCCTTCGGCTGTGACCAGATTGATTGACATCATCTTTTTGTATCAACTTCCCTTTATCCCTACAATCTATGTCTTTCGTGACCCGTTTGACTCAAGGAATAAAAATGAAAATCGCATTGCCTTTACTCTTCACACTTTCACTGGGGATGATTCCATACACTGTTACGGCTAAAACTGTCTTAAATATTCCAACCAATGTTGATGTACTTGCTATCAATGCACAACCGCCTGAAAAAGTAAGCGGCTTATTCCCTTCAGATCAGGAAGAATTAGACGATGGTATCAATCAAATTGTATTCAAATACTCCCCCGCATTTGAAATCGGCAAAGATATCAGACATGCCTATAGTCAGGTGATTATCGCTAAATTTAAAGCGTCAGATACTCAACTTCATTTTAAACTCCCGTCTTATCGCAGCTTGACGCAAGCCCGGCAAGAAATAGACCATCTACAATGGGCCCTCGTTGATGCACAGGGTAATAATGTTGTCATTGCAGAAGATACTTTACAGAAAAATGGCCTTCAGGTTGGTCGTGATTATGTGCAAGAAGCGCAACATTACAATACTGGTTCAGGGATTGCCGCTATTCATATCAGCGCAACATCCGATACTCAGAATATAACCGCAACATCGCCACAACCTGCCACTCCTGCCAAACAACATGCGATCTCAACAACGAAAGTACTGACCGCATCAACACCGGTGGTTACCCCAACAGACTCACCCAACCTTTCTCAGCTCAAACGCTGGTATCAAAAATCAAGTGAACAGGAACGAAAAGCGTTTCGTAAATGGATTATCGATCAGGAATAACCGTGCTGAGTCTCTGTCATGGCAAGATTAAAAAAGTACATGACCTGAGCTAAAAATATAAAATTGTAAAAAAATACTTGACCCTGTACTCAGCTACAGGGTTTAAACTCATACCATGTTATCCGAAGAAGAGAGCGTGGAGATGAGGACACTCAAACGGGGAGAGCTGGCAAAAGAAACCGGTGTCTCTCCGGAAACCATTCGCTATTACGAGCGGCAAGGTCTGTTACAAGCTAACAGAGATGACAACGGATATCGACGTTTTGATCCCATCTGTATTGACCGACTTAAATTTATTCAACGCGCCCAGCGTGTTGGTTTAAGCCTAAAAGAAATTGGCGAATTGTTAGCACTGGAAATTGCCCGGGGCGAGCACACGTGTGAAGAAGTCAAAGCCATTACTCAGGCAAAGCAGCAAGAAATCCAACAGAAAATCAGCGAATTACAACATATGTACAACGCCCTGACGGTACTCAATAATCGTTGTTGCGGTGGCTCTCATTCAGCAGAGCATTGCACTATTCTGACCGCATTAGCGGACACCGAATCATCCTCAGAGGAGCTCGCTCATGAACACCATAGCACGCATTAGTCAGGCTTTTGTCGATCTGTGGCTGGATGCTGCATTCTGGCTCCTGTTGGGCTTGGTGATCGCCGGACTGCTGCATACATTTATCAAAAGTGACAAGTTGGGTGATCACTTAAAAGGACACGGGTTTTGGCCGGTGATGAAAGCCGCCATTTTAGGCATTCCCCTCCCCTTATGTTCATGCGGGGTGATTCCCGCTGCAGTCGGTCTTCGTCGGGCCGGCGCGTCCAAAGGAGCCACGACGGCGTTTCTCATCTCCACACCGGAAACCGGCGTTGACTCAATTGCTATCTCTTATGCGCTACTTGGTCCATTTATGACCATTATCCGCCCGATCGCTGCCGTCTGTTCGTCGATTGTTGCCGCGCTGTTGGTTTTATCAGGAGAAAAATCTGCTTCCCGGTCAGAAACACGCACCGCACCGCAACCGGCCACCTGTAGGTCTTCTGGTATGCAAGGAAGTGATGGTGGCTGTTGCTGTCACAGCCAACCAAAACACACCGCAGACCGTCAAGCACATTCGAACTCAATATGGCGCAGAATCTGGCAAGGTCAGGTGTATGCGTTTACTGACTTGTTAGGTGATCTCTCCCTCTGGCTTTTAGCGGGCCTTATCATATCTGCCGGTGTCGTAGCACTAGTCCCTTACGATGCATTGGCCGAAGTCAGCCGGGGGGGCTGGGCGATGGTGATCATGGCTTTGATTGGCGTTCCCATGTACATCTGCGCATCCGCTTCTACTCCGTTAGCTGCCGGACTGTTAATGGCAGGAGTTTCACCCGGTGCAGTGCTGGTCTTTTTGCTGGCCGGTCCGGCGACAAACGTTGCTACGTTAGGTATTGTGCGTCGTGAAATGGGCTGGCATGCACTAGGAAGCTATTTAATTGGTGTGATTGGTGTGGCAATTGGCTTTGGCTATCTCACCAACGCGTTAGTCGATCTCTGGCATATTGATATTCAAAGTGAATTAGGGAGTAGTGACAGTCTCATGCCGTTTTGGCTAAGTGGACTATCAGCACTCTTTTTGATGCTGTTGGTCGGTAACGATCTCCTGATGCGAACCTACCAACGACTATTCAAAAAAGCGCCGGCTCATAGCCACAGTCACCACTAGCACGCTAACGAATCCGTTCTGAAACTGGGTCTGCCGACACAATGCAGATCCAGTTCACTCAAACCGAAAAATCATCAGTGATTGTCCGCGATATCACACCTGCAAAGCGATTGATATTTATCGTTCTCCATGCTCTGAATAACCCGCAACAAGACTCACTACAAAAACGATCCGAATCCCGTCTATATAACCTTTGCGATTCAGATGAGTGCACAAATGTGCCGGAGTTATGGCGTATTTTCAACGGATTCCATTGTTCAGATACCCGATAATGAGGGTATGACCGTCGTATTGGATGTATTTGGCAAAGGAGTTTGCATTTTGACTTTCACACGAACTCAACTTCAGCTAATGATTGTGGCTGGCATCTGTATTACCTTTCTGGCATCCACGATCAAAAGTAGCTATCAAATCTATTTTATACCACTGACAGAGTTCCTTTCGATCACCCGGGGTGAACTATCCGTCTCCGGTGCACTATTCGGGCTGTCTGTTGGCGTCATGTCACCGCTTGTCGGATGGGTCTGTGACCGATATGGCGCACTGCTCACTATATTGAGTGGCGCACTCATGGCATCGGCGATTTTTCTGCTGCTCACAATTACCGACAATTATGCTGCTTTTTTAGTGCTCTACGGCATCATGTCGGCCTATGCTCTAACCGCCATGACCTACATTCCATTGGGTATCTTTATTGATCAGATATTCAGCCAACAACACAAAGGAATGGCCTTTGCAGCGATTTCAAACGGTACAGCAATCGGGTTTATCTTACTCTCACCGGTTTTAGTCTGGTTGAGCGGATTTGTGTCATGGTCAATGCTCTGCACGGCAATCGGGTTGATTTTTCTCGGTTGCGTCGTACCCTTGATTATCCTGCTCCATCGTCAAATGACTCAATCCGCCGCCTTTCCACAGCAACAGTCCTTCGGTCAGGTGACACCACGGCAGGTACTCCAAAATATGTATACACCGACTTTCATCTGTCTGGCGGTCTCTTTTGCCGGCTGCGGTGCATCAATGGGATTTATCGATGTCCATCTCGTTCCATTGATTCAACAGCAGTTCACTGCGTTCTCGACTTATCAGGAAGTCACGGCCTCAACCCTGAGTTTACTTGGGATCGCCGAGTTATGCGGTGCAGTTATCGTCGGCTGGCGACTGAGGCGCTCATCACCAGTGAGCTTGTTAATCCAACTTTATCTGCTGCGTGGTGGTTCACTGTTACTCATCTATGATACACAATCGAAATTCACCTATCTGCTCTTCGCGCTGGTGTTTGGGCTAACCTATATGGGAACGGTTATCATTACCTCATTGATGTGTTTGAATTACTTCGGAGCACAACTGAAGGGACGTTTGTTTGGCTTATTGTTCACCGCCCACCAGCTCAGCGTATTTATCACCGTTTCAGCCGGGGGATTACTGTATGATGTCTTCCATCACTATCGCTATCTTATCTTGCTGTTAGTTTTGCTGTGTGGCCTCGCGGCCTTTGCTGCGACTTTCTTATCCCGGGAAGTCTTGTCCCGGGAAGGCTCACAAGATGCCGTCGACGATAAGCGGGAAGAAATTTGACTGGGTAATGAAGTAAACCGTTTTTTCCACACGGTACGTAACGAAACCGGATTGGGAAACCCAGACAAATAAGCGGCCTGTTCAACGCCCATACCATTATCGATCAATATTTTGGCTTCTTGCAGCCGGGCTTCGGCAATATAATCACGCAATGTTGCTTCCGTGTGGGTTTTAAACGTCCGTTGCAGATGACGAGGCGATACCCGGAAATGCTGACATAACTCGCTGATCGTCAAAGGCTGCCGATAGTTGTCCAGAATGTAATCCTGAACGGCATGGATCAGCGGGCTGATATGGTTACGATGTTTAAAGTGCACCGAAATTTGTGGATCATGTGCCATTCTGCGCCGATGAACAACCAGTTCCCTTGCGACATCCACCGCAGTTTTGACTGAAGTCAGCCGTTCAATCAGATACAAGGTGGTATCAATCCCTGCGGTCACGCCGGCACTGGTGATCAAGTTGTCGTGGTGAACAAAAATTCGATCCGCCAGTACCTGTGTCCCGGGGAACTGATTGGCCAGCACCTGCACCAGATCATGATGCGTGGTCACATTCTTGCCTTGAGTGAGTCCCGCTTTCGCGAGTAAGAAAGTGCCCGTGCAGATACCCACAACATAAGTATCTGGTTGAATCGCTTGTTTCAGCCAGCCGATACTTTGCTGCGCGATGGTATCGGTATAGATATCTTGCGAATATTTTGAACCACAGACAAAAATGACGGCACGTTCGGGAAGTTGCTCCGGTGGGGCAGCAATGTGAGTCAACGCAAGCCCCTGATGACTGACCATGTGTTCAGAAAAACCAATGAAGTGCGTCTCAAACTGAGCCGTTAGCTGGTCTGCTTGATTGATTGCCTGAACCGGGCCGGCAAGATCCAGTAAATGAATTTGCGAGTTGATCAAGAAATAAATTTGATACGGACTTACCATATTCACTTCAACCTCGTTGACCCTATCCACATGGTAATGCTATCGGTGCCCCATACAAATGATGGGGCATGATAGGTTCTCAAACGATCGGACGTTGTCCCCGACTAATCAATTTGAGTAACACACGATCAGCAGCTTCAGCCGCCATTCCCGGGAGTTTTTCAGTCAGTTTTTTCTTTTGCACATAATGGACAGATAAAACCTTCTTCTGCTGGCAAGCTTCAGTCACCAAATCATCCGATGTGCGAATATCATCAATCAAGCCTAAATCTTTCGCTTGCGTCCCAAACCAGTGCTCGCCCGTTGATACTTTATCGACATCAAGTGATGCACGATGCTCGCGGATGAAATGCTTGAACAGCCCATGCGTTTCTTCCAGTTCCTGTTTGAATTTATCGCGCGCTTTGTCGGTATTCTCACCAAACATCGTTAAGGTGCGTTTGAATTCACCGGCGGTCAACTGTTCAAACTCAATATGATTCTTTTTCAATAATTTATTGAAATTCGGCAACTGAGCAATAACACCGATTGATCCCACAATCGCGAAAGGTGCGGCAACCAGTTTATCCGCAATACATGCCATCATGTATCCACCGCTTGCAGCTACTTTATCGACAGCAATTGTGAGGGGCAATCCGGCGGACTTCAGACGATCAAGCTGTGAAGCAGCAAGACCATAGCCATGAACCATCCCACCACCGGATTCAAGTCGCAGCAGTACTTCATCTCCGGATTGCGCAACCGCCAGGATAGCTGAGATTTCTTCACGCAGAGAAGTCACTTCTTTAGCATCAATACTACCGTGAAAATCAAGCACAAACAGATGTGGTTCTCGCTGGGATTCCAGCGTCCCTTCTTTCGCTGCTTTTTTGATCTCTTTTTCAGCAGATTTATGCTTGGCTTTCTCTTTTTTCTTCTCTGCTTTATCACGCGCTTTCAGATAAGCGTTATCATGCAGGTAAGATTCTAAATGATGGGTGGTCTGTTTATATTTTTCTGTCAGGTCGATAATTTCCAACTCGCCTTTAGCACCGTGACTCTTTCCACTGACCGATTTGACAATCACAAGTATGACGATAAGCGCAACAACCAACGTCGCAATCTTGGCCAGAAACAGGCCATAATCCAATAAAAAATCCAATGTTCTCATCCTCTCCTTTACGAATTGGTGTATTGTAACCATCTTAAACAACAAAGCATAACAAAAGGAGGCTAGATGAATTATTCTGTTGCACCAAACACACTCAAAAACCGTGTGATTCTGGTTACAGGTGCCGGTGACGGCATTGGCAAGCAGGCAGCAATCAGTTTTGCTCAACATGGCGCAACGGTCGTTTTACTCGGCCGCACGGTCAAAAAACTGGAACAAACCTATGATGAGATTGTGGCACTCGAAGCACCGGAGCCGACCATCATATCGATAGATTTACAAGAGGCGACACAACAGGATTATCGTGAATTGATGCAGACAATTGAACATCAATTTGGTCGTTTGGACGGTGTCCTGCATAACGCCGGTTTACTGGGAACGCTTTGCCCGCTTGAGCAAATCGAACTCGCTACTTATGACGCTGTCATGCAAGTCAACGTCCGAGCTCAACTGATGATGACTCAGGCGCTATTACCGCTATTACGTCAGTCTGACGATGCGCGAATTGTCTTTACCAGCTCAACGGTCGGACATCAGGGACGCGCTCTGTGGGGAACCTATTCAATCTCCAAATTCGCCACAGAAGGGATGATGCAGATCCTGGCGGATGAACTCCGTGAGACCAATATTCGCGTCAATGCGATTAACCCGGGCGGTACACGAACAGGGATGCGTGCTGAAGCATTCCCTTCAGAAGATCCGAACACGTTAAAAACACCGCAAGATATTATGCCGCTATACCTTTATCTGATGGCCCCCGAAGGTCAGGCAGTTCACGGTGAGTGTATCGCAGCGCAGTCAAAAGACTAACGCAGTATTCAATCGGTCTGCCGATTGTACAACACAGGTATCTGTTTGATACGAAACCGGGTCATCAGCTTGATGACCCGGTTCTTTATCAACACTTTATTGTCCAATGATCAGGATAAGACTTCACGTAACCGGTCTTGTGCGACTTGGACTAACATATCCGGCTGAAACTTCGATATAAAACGGTCACAGCCAACTTTTTTCACCATTGCTTCGTTAAAACTACCGCTCAATGATGTGTTCAGGGTAATGTGCAAATCTTTCATCCGCTCATCATTACGAATTTCATAGGTGAGTTTATAACCGTCCATTTCTGGCATCTCAGCATCGGTGATCATAAATAAGATCTCTTGGCTGACATTTTTACCATCATCGCACCATCTACGGAGCAAATTATACGCTTCTAATCCATCCCGGCACTCGATGATTTCCAAGCCCAGCTGAGATAATGTACCTTTGATCTGATTTCTGGCGGTTGCCGAGTCATCGACAATCAATACTTTGCGCCCCATCATTTCCGGCATTAAATTCTCGTCCAAGACTTCGGCTGAAATTGAAACATCATAATGAACGATTTCTGCCAAGACCTTCTCGACATCGATGATTTCAACAATGTGCGCCTGATCCTGTTCTTTCACCTGAGTGATTGCCGTCAAGTAATTTGCTCTTCCCGCAGTCCGGGGCGGAGGCTGAATCTCTGTCCAAGCGGTATTGATGATATTGCGCACTTGTCCGACTAAAAAGCCCTGAACCGACCGATTATATTCCGTAATGATCAAGTTCTGTTCTTCCAACTCAGTTTGAGAAGCAGGAAAACCAATCGCTCTTCTCAAATCGATGACAGGAACCGGCTCTCCGCGCAAAGAAGCGACACCTGTGATATGCGGGTGTGCTCCGGGCATTTTGGTCAAAATCGGAACTTTGATCACTTCTTTGACTTTAAACACATTAATCGCAAAAATCTGTCGACTGTTCAATCTGAAAAGGAGCAGTTCAAGGCGATTCTCTCCGACGAGATTCGTGCGCTGGTCAACCGTATTTAAAACACCTGACATACGAGATTCCACCAATTAAAAACTGTTAATAGTATATACCTAAACGCTTTCGGGTGCTGTGTAATATACCCGCTTCAGCACCCTGTACTTCGTATTTATCGATACGAAACTTTCACTTTTCCGTCTCTGCATAAATGGTTTGGACTGATGCAAACCCAGGTCAAACAACAGAGAGGCCTGAGTGGGCTGGAAAGTCGTCAAAATGCCTGAATATAACTGTGAAACATATTAAGCGATAAAGCTAGGAGAATACATCAGAAAATAGACAATGGTAGGGAAACTCGTGGTGATCTTACCTCTGACCTGTCACCCGGCTTAACGATCAACAATGGTCATCAATAATGAACCATCATATAAAGCTTGTTTGATGAGTGCGGCTCCGGGCATCGTTGACTGTTTATAAAAACGGGATTCCACGATTTTGACCTGCTCCCGGTAAGCCGGATTACATTGGCTCTCGATATATTTGAGCATCGGTGGGTAAACAATTGCTTTAGCCTGATTAATCACCCCACCAATAAGCACCTTCTCCGGATTAAACATATTAATCACGATCGCAATGGCCTGACCGAGATGTCTGCCCAGTCGATCCATAATATCACACGATAATGGATCTCCTTGGGCCGCTGCGATACAAATATCCTCAATTGATATTTCCGTCAGACGACTCAACGATGATTGCTCACCATTGGCAATTCTTGACATAGCTTGCTCCCGCAAAGCCTTCGAACTCGTCACTGTTTCCAGACAACCACGATTGCCACAATGACAAGGCAGACCCAGAGGATCAATCTGAATGTGCCCCAGATCACCGATGTTGCCATGTTTGCCCTGTAATACACGCCCATTGACAATCACACCCGCATTCAAACCATTGTGAATAGAAATTAAGACCGAGTTGTCATCATCCTGAGAGTGACCGAATAGCTTTTCGGCCAGTGCCCAAGCCCGGGTATCGTTGGCAATAAAAACCGGTAACCCTGTTACCTGATAGATCTCAGCCCCTAACGCAAGATTATCGACATTGTAATGGGGCATTTGCAGGACAACCCCATTGTCTGCATCGACCAAGCCCGGTAGTGTCACGGCAATCGCGGTCACTCGCTCAAGTTGCTGGGTGTAGGTCAGAAAGAATTCTTCAATCTCGTGGAACAACCGGGCCAGTAAGTCATCCTGGTCAACTTCATGAATATCGATTTTCGTATCGATCAGCACATCACCACTTAATTCATGGAGTGCAATCGTCAGATATCCCCGTCCCAAACGAATCGAAAGGAATTGCCACCCCTCATTTCTGGTTTGAAGACCGACCGCAGGACGGCCGCGGCTAATAGCTTCTTGAACGGTTGTTTCATGGACAAGATGAGCATCGATGAGCTCACGCGTGATCTTGGTGATACTTGCCGGAGCAAGTTCACTCTCTTTAGACAGATCAATACGTGAAATAGGACCTTTTTGATCAATCAGTTTGTAAACACGACCAGCATTAATTTGCTTGATGTGATCAATATGGCCGGGCTGAGCCGTATACATGATGTGCTCCAGAAATCAACAACCTGCTAATTTTTTTACTTTGCAAAGTAATTGTGAAGCAATTTGATATGTGAGCGTGACAGGCATCACGCACGATCAGTCAAGTTTGTGTTGGGAGTCAAATGTTCACTCATCCGAAGCAGGCTGAACTCACGATACTTTTTTTACAAAAATGTTAAATTTTTAACCATTCACCCAGCGCTTTGAGCGTTCTCAAGTATACTTACACTGCTCACTCTATGATTTTCAGTCAGGAGTAAATCATGCCAAGAAAAATACAACGAAGAACTAAAATTGTAACAACCCTCGGCCCCGCAACTGATCGCGATAATAATCTTGAAGCGCTGATCAGAGCGGGGGCTAATGTGGTCCGCCTGAATTTTTCGCACGGAACAGCGGACGATCATCGCCTTCGGGCCAGAAAAGTCCGTGAAATTGCAGCCAGACTTGGACACAACGTGGCGATACTGGGGGATCTTCAAGGACCGAAGATTCGTGTATCTACTTTTACTCATGGCAAGATCACGCTGAATGTCGGTGATCGATTTACACTGGATGCGGAGATGCCCCCCGGAACCGGCCATCAAGAAGCTGTCGGAATTGATTACAAAAATCTCCCCAATGATGTTCAACGAAACGATATTCTGCTGCTGGATGACGGACGGGTTCAGCTGCAAGTCATTATGGTTGAAGGACAAAAAATCCATACAACCGTCACGGTCGGTGGGCCTCTATCCAATAACAAAGGGATCAACCGTCAGGGCGGCGGTCTTTCTGCTCAGGCACTCACCGAAAAAGATAAGCAGGATATTCTGCTGGCGGCAGAACTTGACGTGGAATACCTCGCCGTTTCGTTTCCCAGAAATGGTGAAGATATACAATATGCACGACGTCTGGCCCGGGATGCAGGACTAGAAGCTAAGATCGTCGCCAAAGTTGAGCGTGCAGAAACAGTCTCAAACCAAGCCAATATTGATGACATCATTATGGCATCTGACGTCATCATGGTCGCCCGTGGCGATTTAGGGGTCGAAATCGGAGATCCGGCATTAGTCGGTGTACAGAAGAAATTGATTTACCGGGCAAAGGCACTGAATCGCGTTGTGATTACGGCGACCCAAATGATGGAGTCGATGATTGAAAACCCGATGCCAACCCGGGCGGAAGTGATGGATGTCGCCAACGCAGTCATCGATGGTACTGATGCAGTGATGTTATCCGGAGAAACGGCAGCAGGGAGATATCCTGTCGAAACGGTAAAAGCGATGGCCGAAGTCTGCATTGGCGCAGAAAGTGTGATGGAAGTGAAAACTCAGAGTTATCGGCTGGAGAGCACATTTGTCACGGCAGAAGAGACCGTCGCCATGTCGACAATTTATGCAGCAAACCATATGGATGGTATTCAAGCAATTGTGACCATGACCGAGTCAGGCAGAACAGCGTTAATGACTTCACGTCTCAACTCAGAACTACCCATCTTTGCCCTGTCGAATAATGAAAAAGCGTTAAACCGCTGTGCGTTGTATCGCGGGGTGATTCCTTGGTATTTTGAGAGTCATCAGGAATCAGCCTATGAGATCGCACTCGAAGCTCTTTCAGTTCTCAAAGAGAAAAAGCAGCTGGCATTTGGCGATATTGTGATTATCACTCAGGGTGACGTGATGGGTGTCGAAGGGACAACAAACTGTATGCGAGTTCTCCCCGTTTTTTAGTTAAATACAATTGAGTTTTAGAAAATTGAGTTTTAGAAAAAACGCCCACTGGGCTGCTATGATTCCAGCAGCCCTGATTTTGAGGCTTTCAGCGGTTGGCCGCTCAAAGCCCGGGCGTCCTCCCAACTACGAATAAAGTTATAACCCGCTTGTAGCCCTTGCTCATAATCCCATAATAAATCGCTTTTTCTGCTCAGCAACGTGTTGGAACGGAGTGGCTGCTCCGGGGCAATCTGAATCACGAACACATCATCTGGAGGACGTTTTAAAAACTCAAGGGTCAAGGCATATGTCTGGTAATGAACCATCAGCATATCGGTCAGGCGTGTATCCACCGAACCACCAATTAAATGACTCATTCGATACAGTTGATCCGAGCCAAATAACCAGCGCCCGCCATTCAACATTTCTTCCTGAGGAACCAGAGACATTTTCTGACGTACGTAGTTACGCCAGTCTTGACGCCACTGTGTAACTTTCTGCTGCCACTGATTTTGCAGATAACTGAACGACTGACGCAGCCATACTTCACTCGGTTTCGGCGGCAAGTTAGCAGATTGTAACCCGGCTTTGTTATTGATGACCGATTCAGTCCGAATGACAGCGATAAACCGAGCACCCTGCCGCCACGCTTCTTGGACAGGAATCGATGCCGAAATACCTCCGTCAACATATGATTCACCATTAATATTGATTGGATGATGGCATAGCGTCGGAATAGCACATGAAGCTAACAGCACCTCTCTCCAGTTTGAGTGAACCATCGGCAAGTAATGATCGATCAACGTCTCTGAACTGGTAACGGCCGCATATGCCTTTCTGTCTCCTAAGACCTGACGTCCCATATCCAAATCAAGCCGATACGGATACTCAACGATGCGCTCAAGAGCCCATGACAAATCGACGTACTGCTTTTTCCTGATATAGGCAAAAAGATTAAAGAATGAAGAATCCGTGGTTAAGTCGGTAATAAACGCTTTGCCAAGCCCATGCTGACGACAAAGAAATGCACAAAGGTTTAACGCCCCCGCTGACGTACCGTAATAGACATCAAACGGGTCAAAGTTAGAAAGGTTAAAGGCATCCAGAACACCGGCAGTAAAAATGCCTCGCTGACCGCCACCTTGAGCAACCAAAGCATTTTTCCCACCAATGAACCGAGATAAACGGTCACAATCATCGATGACCTGCTGTTCAGAAATTACACCAACATTTTTTCCCATAGGCGGCTGTTGTAATCTAGTTAGCAATGGCAATCAACCCAGAACCAATCAATACCGCAAAAATAATGCCTGTAATTATCACAGCATATTTCAGATCAACATCCATACACACCTCCAGTATTTCGGATCATCTGACCCTATTCATAAAAAAGAAGAGATACCATACTGATTACGACTTCAGCATCTATATCTATCTAATAAGATGGCAATTACTGTCAATTCCTTCATCATACTTATGAAAAGAATATCACAAATATTGCTCGAATAAATGTATCCTCTTAACACCAAAAAAGTCTATGACTTTGATTGCAAATGATGACATTGCGATAAACACTGCTACAGATTTGCTTCTCTAACGAGTAATACACTAGTTCTTGAATAGAAATCAGACAGAGCACCAATGATATTAATATAGATTAAAAAACTACACTTACCACCAAAAAGCAGGCGTATCACTCATATTAATACAAATAATAATGTAATTAACCCATTCAAATAGATATATATAAAATATACATCTGCAACACAAAACACCCATTACATTTACAATCTATTGCCTTTCTATTTATAAATCTGTAATCTCGATAGCTATGCACAGATGAACATCTCATTTGTTGCGTACACACATCACAACATACAGAATAATATTCTGAGATATCGCTTAGAAATAAAAATATAATTCTAAATATTAGTGATTATAAGTTAAAAAAATAAGTCAAGGGAGTCATTCACCCTACCTATGTTTTAACTAACTATAATTTAACTATTAACGATAGGGTGAAACTTCATCACTCAGAAAGCATTACCAAAGGAGTATCAAATGAAGCGAGAACAATGGGGCTCTCGTGCCGGTTTTATCTTAGCTGCGGTCGGATCCGCTATCGGCTTAGGTAATATCTGGCGCTTTCCGTATATGGCCTACGAAAATGGAGGTGGCGCATTTTTTATCCCTTACCTTTTCGCCATGCTCACGGCTGGTATCCCATTCATGATTCTAGAATTCAGCATGGGACAGAAACACCGCGGTTCAGCACCAAAGACAATTTCTCAGATCCATTCAAAATTTGAGTGGCTTGGCTGGTTCCAAGTTGGGGTAGCTGCTGTTATCGGTGTTTATTATGTTGCCGTCATCGGCTGGGCTATCTCCTATTTCGGTCTTTCGTTCACTCAAGGTTGGGGAACAGAAACCAATACTTTTTTCTTCAGCAATTATCTAGGACTTGGTGAGAACACACCGACAAACTTAGGTGGTATCCGCTGGAATATTGCATTGACCGTCGCACTTGCGTGGGGCATCACCTACATTGCGATTGTGAATGGTGTGAAATCAGGGATTGAACGTGCTTCAAAAGTTATGATGCCGATTCTATTCATTATGGTACTGGTGCTCATCGGGCGGATGTCCATGCTTCCCGGTGCATTAGATGGCATGAACTACATGTTCAAACCAGACTTCAGTAAGATATGGGATGTTAAAGTTTGGGCAGCCGCATACGGTCAGATATTCTTTACCCTGAGTATTGGTTTTGCCATTATGCTGGCTTATTCGAGTTACCTGCCGGAAAAATCAGATATCACCAACAATGCATTTATGACGGTGCTGATTAACTGTGGCTTTTCGATTCTCGCAGGTATCATGATTTTTTCAGTGTTAGGTTACATGGCCCAAGAGCAAGGGAAAGCGCTCACTGATGTCGTCTCATCGGGTGTCGGGCTGGCGTTCGTTACCCTTCCCGCTGCAATTAACTTATTGCCGGCACCATACATTTTCGGCCCATTAATGTTCTTTGCACTCGTCGTTGCCGGTTTGAGTTCTCATATATCGATAATGGAAGCCGTAACATCAGCCATCATTGATAAAACCAAATGGCGTCGTAACAAGGCCGCAAGTATTGTCATCGGTATTAGCTTTATTGTTTCAATGGCTTTCGTCACTGATGGCGGTATCTTACTGCTCGATCTTGTCGATCACTTTGCAAACAATATCGGCATCATGACCGGCTGTTTTGTCGAGATTGTGATGATGACCTGGTTGTTCAAGGTGTCAGATATCCGTAAGTATGCAAATTCCAAATCTGACTTTTCCATCGGTGTCTGGTTTGATATTTGTCTGCGCTTTATCACACCAGTCATATTAGCGATGATTCTTGCGACCAAACTTCACACGTTATTGACTGAAGGTTATGGCGGCTATGACCTAACCATCGGCTGGGTTCTGATTATTGCCCTGTTCGTTGTCGGTATTTCAATTAACCTGAAAAGTCGTTCTCAGGAGGTATAACATGGATATCAGTGCAATCATTATGATGGTTATTGGCCTAGGCATTACATGGGGCGGTGCATTTATCTGTATGAAGAAAGCAATGCGTCAATCTGACTAATTACCAGTCAAGTTACGCGCAATGATTAAGGCCGATAGACTTCCATCTATCGGCTTTTTTAGATGATTAACTAGACAACTCATTGAAAGTTCCCCAGTGATTTGCCACTTTTTGGCAACATTCAGTTCATGAAATGCTCTAAAATTGATAGCTCACACCCGCCGCTGCACCGAGCTGAAGCTCTACATCATCATGTAAGTCAAGTTCAGGATGGACCTGTCCATAAACATGAATGCGATTTTTATATGTCCAGTCCACTCCGAGAGGTAATCTGACACCAAAGTCATTGTCATGGTCACCCCACTCCGTCCAGCCTCCGGCCCCCACATACCAATCCACAGGAATATTAGGCTGATCAAATTGCCCCTTCTTAAACAAGTAGTCAGCACTTATACCATCATTGCCAGCGGAGATACGATACTGGTCATTCAGCTCCAACACTGCACTTAACCCCTGATCGACACCAAGCCCGACAGCAACCTGAGGAGATGATGTAACTGATGATGCAGCATAAGCAAATGATGACAACGTCAAGGCACCGATAGCAATAGTCATTATTCTCATCGCACGACTCTCTTATAAACATGAAGAAATAAAAATCACTTTACTAACTTAACAGTCATTAATGTCATGAATGAGTCAATGTAAAACAAAGATATTCAAAAATTCGATTCATCAATCGTGGGAATATACCCGGTCTTCAAGAGATGGTTTCGACAAATATCACCGAGTCTACGGGAGCAGTGGCGGTCTTCTTTAGTATCTAGATTCTAAATAGAAATCAGTTATCACATTTTCAGTCAGCTTAGCAATGCCGACCATCAAAAAAGGGAGCCGAAGCTCCCTTTCTGTCACGAAATGAAATACATCAAACCATATCAGTTATGGCTGCGCATCCATTCGTCCATTTCAGTTCTCAGTACATCAGAACGAGTACCGAAGATAGCCTGAACACCACCTTGAACAACAACAACACCGGCAGCGCCCAGAGATTTCAGCTTGTCTTGGTCAACAGCATCAGTGTTATCAACAGAAACACGTAAACGAGTGATACATGCATCTAAGTTTGTGATATTCGCTTTACCGCCGAATGCAGCAACAAGTGCAGATGCCATTTCTGAATCACCGGTAACCACATCGTCCATCAATGTTTCGTCTTCACGGCCTGGTGTTTTGATATCCAGAGCACGGATGACAACGGTGAATACAACATAGTAAATCACAGCATAAACAAGACCGACACCAACAAGCAGTAACATTTTCTGTGCATGTGCAGATTGCACGACAAAGTCGATGAAACCATTTGAGAATGTATGACCGTGAACTATACCCAAATAGTTAGTGATGACATATGCCAGACCAGCAAGCAGCGCATGGATTCCATAAAGTAATGGTGAAACAAACAGGAATGAGAACTCGATTGGTTCAGTAATACCAGTCAGGAATGAAGTCAATGCAGCTGATGCCATGATACCCATGATTTTTGCACGGTTTTCAGGTTTAGCACAACGCGCAATTGCAAAAGCAGCAGCAGGCAGACCAAACATTTTAAACAGATAACCACCAGCAAGCTGACCAAAACCATTACCCACAGCACGAGAGGCGTCATCAGCAGTCAGGAAGCAAGTCATGATACCATGAACGACTTGACCCGCATTGTTTGTACATGTACCGGCTTCATAGAAGAATGGTACGTTCCAAATGTGGTGCAGACCAAAAGGAATAAGAGAACGTTCAACTACGCCGTAAATACCAAATGCCAACACAGGGTTCTGTTGCGCAGCCCAATCAGAGAATGCAGCGATAGCAGAGCCAATCGGTGGCCAGATAAAGGAAAGCACGACACCAAGGATAATCGACAGGAAGCCTGTGATAATTGGCACAGCACGTTTACCGGCAAAGAAACCTAGATAATCTGGTAATTGAATCTTGAAGAAACGGTTAAATGCCCATGCGGCAAGACCACCCGAGAGGATCCCACCGAGAACCCCTGTATCGATGGAGTCAACCCCCATCACAGTTGCCATGACTTTCAATGTCGCAACCATGATACCGTAACCAACGATAGCGGAAAGTCCGGAAACCCCATCATTATTTGTAAAACCTAATGAAACACCGACAGCAAATAGCAATGCCATCTGTCCGAATACCGAACCACCTGCCTGCTCCATCAGATGAGAAACGACTTCTGGTAACCAGCTGAAATTAGCGGCACCAACACCAAGTAATATACCTGCAACCGGTAAAACTGATACGGGTAGCATCAGTGATTTACCAACTTTTTGCAGTTCCGCAAAAAGGCTCTTAGACATATTTTATGCTCCTGAGTAAGTTATTAGAATTTAATTAAACGAGAACTTCATGGCCACCCCCGTCGCCATTCCCCAAGTTCTCGTGGAAAGTTAACCACGTAGGCATTATATTTTCCGGCTCTAAATATATATTGACGTCTCTCAAACTTTCCAGAAAGTTAACAACTTTAGTTTCAAAGTAATATATAGATCACAATCATAGCAAGCACTATGAAATGGATTACAACATACGTAAGCTATTGATATAAAATAAATAAATCACCATAGAATCTAATTTTTCATCGAAAATAAATGACACCTTTATGTTAATTATCATTACAAATTAACCTTTTTTCGATTTATGTCGATTAAATCAGCGAAATAACCAACTAAAAATCTATTTTTTTGAGTAGCAAATTAATTTGTTGCCCTAAAATAGTGCATAGTAATATTTTTAACAACAAACATTTTTTCTAAAGAAAAAAAAGATCCAAGAAATTCTTTGTTGTTTGATGTGCAACTTCACTCACAGGTATCTCTTTTAATTGCGCAATACACTTTGCCACTTCAGTAACAAAAGCAGGCTGATTCTCTTGTCCTCGATGAGGGACAGGAGCCAAATAAGGAGAGTCTGTTTCAATCAACAGACGATCTAAAGGCAGGTCTTTTACGACGGATTTCAATTCCATCGCCTGACGGAAAGTAACAATCCCGGAAATTGAAATATAAAAACCAAGTTCCATAGCGGCCTGAGCAAATGCCATATCTTCTGTGAAACAGTGAATCACACCACGACATTGGTCCGCTTTTCCTTGACGCAATAATGCCAGCGTATCCTCTCTTGCGTTACGGGTATGAATAATCAAAGGCTTATTCAACGCAACAGCAGCTTCAATCTGCTGCATGAACCTCAGCTTCTGTAACTCAGCCGTCTCCGGACGATAGTGATAGTCAAGCCCAGTCTCCCCGATTGCAATAACTTTGGCATGACTGGCATATTCATAAAAAGTATCGAGTGCAAAATCACTTTCAACATCCAACGGATGGACACCACAGGAAGCATGAACCCAGTCGAATGGTTCGATCATTTTTAGCATTTGGGGAAAGGATGCCAGCGTCACACCCACAGATAGGATTTGCTCAACCTGAGCATTACGCGCTTTATTTAAAACATCGTGGATATCCTGATGTAACTCATCGTAATTGAGTTTATCTAAATGACAGTGGGAGTCGACAAACATGGGGCTCCTTTAAATTTTGATAACCAGTCAAAAACCAGTAGTTCTGAGTTTAAACCACGGTGTACTTCCAGACGATGCAGTAACGTGATCAATTCTCGGTATTGTTGATAAAGCATACTATAAGAAAGACATTGCGCAACTTCTTCACTTTTCGGCAGCACAATTTTATCTTGTGTCTGAAAATGAAACTTCTGCGCATCAGTCAGCAAATACCATAGCCAAGTTAATCTCGTAAGCGGAGAAGTTTGGATCTCATCAACCAATGCATGTATAAATTGTAATGGCGAATGCAGAAAGTGACAGAATAATTCAACCAATCGCAAATACTTTTCATGCTCCTGTGACTGAATAAACTGGAGTGCTCGGATCGGCGCATAATCATTCAGTTTAATCATGTACGGTGCGATATCCTGCCCCGTTTCTTTTGCTAACCATTCAGCGACAACGGTATGGGCCGGCTCAGACACATGTAACTGACGGCATCGGCTTAAAATGGTTGGTAGCACACGATCAATACAATCCGTAACAAGCATAAAGCAGCAGTGGCTTGGCGGCTCTTCCAATGTTTTTAGTAAGGCATTTGCCGCTGATTCATTCATAAGATAAGCAGGTTGAATTACAATCACCCGATAGCCGCCAAACTGAGAAGACTCCTGGGCCAACTGATTAATCTGTCGAACCACATCGACGGTAATTGATTTCCCTTCCTGTTCCGGCTTCACCCAGTGAAAGTCAGGATGACTTTGAGAATCCATCAACTGACAACTATGACAATAGCCACATAGTTCTGAACCATGAGCACATAACAGAGAACGGGCAGCGGCTTCGATAAAAGTAGCTTCTCCCATCCCCTCTTTTACGACCAGCAATGTCGCCGGCGAGACAGAGTTATGTGCCAGTGTCTGACACCATTGTTGCCAGATTTGTTGAAACCAAGGGTATAGTGACATTTGCATAAGTCCCTATTGAACAGATAACCAATTCATTAGTACACGCCGTATATCTTTCTGCACCAGCTCTAACGGTTGCTCCGCAGAAATTACCTGAATTCGTTCATCATGATTTGCTAACTGTAAATATCGAGCGCGCGTCCGCTCGAAAAAACTCAAATCCATTTTTTCAATGCGATCAAGTTCTCCGCGACCTCTCGCCCGCTCCAGCCCAATGTCAGGATTGATATCAAGATAGAGCGTGAAATCTGGTTCAAACTGCCCCAGAACAGATTCTTTTAACGTTTGAATCATCTTAGGATCAATTTGCCGTCCGCCGCCCTGATAAGCCTGGGAAGACAAATCATGCCGATCACCAATCACCCACTGTCCAGCGTTGAGAGCCGGTTTGATGACCCCTTCAACGAGCTGTACCCTGGCTGCATAGATCAGCAGTAATTCGGTCATATCATAGATAACCTCACCCTCATGTTCTTCCTTGACGAGGCTACGTAATTTCTCCGCAATCGGCGTTCCCCCCGGCTCTCGTGTTTTTACGACAGAAGAAACGCCGAAATCTTTCAGAGTATCCACCACGGTTTGGATTGCTGTGCTTTTCCCGGCACCTTCTAACCCTTCCACTACAATAAATTTCGCTTTCATTTCTTAGTTCTTAATTGTTTCAAATAACGTTTTACCGCAGCATTGTGTTCCGCCAATGATTGAGAAAAAACATGGCCGCCATTTCCACTTGCGACAAAATAAAGATAATCACTGGCTTGAGGGTTTAGCGCAGCATGAATTGATGCCTTTCCCACCATTGCAATCGGGGTCGGTGGCAAACCGTGAATCACATAAGTATTGTAAGGTGTGGGCGTGAGTAAATCTTTTTTCCGGATATTACCGTCATAGCGTGATCCCATACCGTAAATGACCGTTGGATCGGTCTGCAACCTCATTTTTTTATTGAGTCGGTTAATAAAGACCGAGGCAATCAGCTGCCTTTCATCTTTAATAGCTGTCTCTTTTTCAATAATAGAAGCTAATGTTAATGCTTCGTAGGGGGAACGCAAAGGTAAACCACTCTGCCGAGTGTCCCAAGCGTGCTGCAGTACTGACTTCAGCTTCTGATTCGCCCGTTTCAAAATTTCTATATCACTGGTACCGGCCGTATAGTGATAGGTCTCAGCAAGGAATAATCCTTCTAATTTTGATTCGTCTATCGACAACCGTTTCGCGATTTCGGCTTCTGGCATCGATTGAATTTCATGCTTCAGATAAGACTCTGCGGCCAACTTCTGCAAAATATCTTGAAAACGGCTGCCTTCGATCAGAGTAATCGTAAATTGATATTCGTCTCCGGTGGTAAACCGTTGCAGTACATTGTGTAACAATTCACCGGAATGCACCTGATAGGTGCCGACCTTAATTTTAGCCAGTGCCGGATAGAATCGATGCATCAAATGAGCCGCGATAGAAGAATGTAACCAAGATTTATCTTCAAAAGATTTTAGAACTGAGCGCAATGACTCACCCTGACGAATCGTCACAAATTGCTGTTCCGTCGGCAATTGAAGTGGCTGAGTGAGGTAAGTATCTACTTTTTGATAAAGAACGATCACACTTCCAATCACGACCAACGCAACGAGGCAACATCCAAATAATATTTTCTTTAACACTGATTCACTCTCTTTTGTAAATCTCGCACCTGCTCTCCCAGTACAAAGCACGCTGATTGAATCTGAATAACAGGGGCAATCCCCAGAATTGAATTCGTCATAAAAATTTCATCTGCACCAAGCAGATCATCCAGAGAAAAATGGCTGATATTCACCGTGATTCCCAGCTGAGTCGCGATATCGAGTACCACACGTCTCATCACTCCGGCAACACCTGCCAAGGTTAAGTCTGGTGTATGGAGCACATTATCCCGAAACCAGAATAAATTTGCCATGGTCGTCTCAATCACCTGACTGTGCAAATCCAACGCAACCGCATCCACATAACCGGATGTCTCAGCTTCAGCTTTGAGTAACACTTGTTCTAAACGATTATTATGTTTATGTCCGGCCAACAATGGGTTATGCCCGAGGCGCTGCTGGCAGATGCCTAACCGGACACCATCAGAAATAAATGCATCATAATGTTTCGGGTAATCAAATGACTGGACCGTGACCCTCGGTGAGGACATGACGTCGGGACTATATCCTCGTCCCCCACTCCCACGGCTTATATGGACTTTGATGCCCGCTTTGGGCGCTGCCACAATAACCTGACTAATCCAGCGCGACACTTTATCCCAATCCGGATACGGAATCTGTAATATGGTCAGACAAGCTTCCATTCTTTGCTGATGATACAACCAGTGCTGCATCTGTCCGTCGATGGTCAGAATCGTCGAAAAACAACCATCGCCATATTGAAAAGATCGGTCATCAGCAGGTATAGATGAAACTGGCATCCCGTCAATCAAAATCATATCTGCATCCTACAAAAAGAAAACGGCTTAATGCTATGCATCAAGCCGTATCAATACAAGTGGATAAAATGACAACTTACACTTTTTTAAAGATTAAAGTGCCGTTGGTTCCACCAAACCCGAAAGAGTTACAAATCGCATATTCCATATTGACAACCCGACGCGCCGTGTGCGGTACGAGGTCAATATCCAAGTCATCTTCCGGGTCATCCAAGTTAATAGTCGGAGGGACGATTTGATCAACAAGCGACATCACGGTGATAATGGCTTCAACAGAACCTGCTGCACCTAGAAGATGTCCGGTCATTGATTTTGTCGATGATACAAGTACCTGCTTCGCACCTTCTTCACCCAACGCACGTTTCACACCTTTTAATTCAGCCAGGTCACCGGCTGGTGTCGAAGTTCCATGAGCGTTGATATAACCGACTTGAGTTCCGGTAATTCCGGCATCACGCATTGCTGCTTCCATAGCCAGTGCACCACCAGAACCATCCGCGCTTGGCGAGGTCATGTGGTAAGCGTCACCAGACATGCCAAAACCAACCAATTCTGCATAAATTTTTGCACCGCGAGCTTTCGCGTGTTCATATTCTTCAAGCACCATGATACCGGCACCATCACCGAGAACGAATCCATCACGCCCTTTGTCCCATGGACGAGAGGCTTTCTCAGGTTCATCGTTGCGCGTTGACAGTGCTTTCGCCGCGCCAAACCCGGCAATACCGAGCGGTGTTGAAGCTTTTTCTGCACCACCGGCAACCATTGCATCAGCATCGCCATACGCGATCATACGAGCTGCGTGGCCGATGTTGTGCAAACCTGTTGTACAGGCAGTGGAGATAGCAATATTTGGTCCGCGCAATCCGCGCATAATTGATAAATTTCCGGCAACCATATTCACAATTGTCGAAGGCACGAAGAAAGGACTGACTTTACGTGGACCTTTATCAACCAGAACCTGATGACCAGCCTCAATCAGATCTAAACCACCAATACCAGAACCGATCGCAACACCAACCCGTGCTGCATTTTCTTCGTTTATCACAAGACCTGAGTCGTCTAATGCTTGTATACCCGCGGCTATACCATATTGGATAAATAAATCCATTTTTCGGGCATCTTTTTTAGACATATAGTCTTCACAGTTAAAGTTTTTCACTAATCCTGCAAAACGAGTTGAAAAGCCTTCAGTATCAAAGTGATCAATGTTAACAATGCCACTCTGTCCTGCAAGCAAAGCTTTCCAAGATGATTCTACTGTGTTGCCTACTGGTGATAACATCCCCATACCAGTAACAACGACACGACGCTTGGACACAATCATATTCTCCGGAATTGAAAAAGTTCTATAGAAGAGATGAGACGAGTTAATTAAAACTCAGGCGGCCAGATAGCCGCCTGGAGAGATAGATTACTGAGCGCTTTTAACGTAATCGATCGCAGCTTGAACAGTTGTGATCTTCTCAGCTTCTTCGTCAGGAATCTCAGTGTCGAATTCCTCTTCAAGAGCCATAACCAGCTCAACTGTATCCAGGGAATCAGCACCTAGATCTTCAACGAAAGAAGCTTCGTTTTTAACTTCTGCTTCGTCTACACCTAGCTGTTCAACAATGATTTTCTTTACGCGTTCTTCGATGTTGCTCATTTTTCTTTTCCTTTACAGATTTCGCTTAATGCGATGTCCCGTAGTTTATTAGAACTAGGGAAAGTTGCAAGAGGGTCATCGCTGGTCAAACCACAATTTTTACGATTTTAACCGAAGTTCAGACCATTTTTGATATAAATCATGCATAAATACTAAACACTGATGGTGATAATGCTTATAAACATCGATAATTGCATTTTATCCACTTTTACAAACACGTTCACCACTGGCTTAGATCATGTACATGCCACCATTGACATGTAACGTTTCTCCACTGATATACGCTGCTTCTTCAGAAGCTAAAAACGCAACAGCCGCTGCAATTTCACGAGGAGAGCCTAATCTTCCTGCGGGAACTTGAGCGAGTGTAGCAGCTCTTTGCTCATCATTCATAGCGTTTGTCATATCAGTTTCGATAAAACCAGGTGCAACAGTATTGACTGTAATACCACGAGAAGCAACTTCTCTAGCCATCGATTTACTAAAGCCAATTACACCGGCTTTCGCAGCAGAATAGTTTGCTTGTCCCGCATTCCCCATGGTTCCCACAACAGAACCCACGTTGACAATACGACCACAACGCTTCTTCATCATGCCACGTAAAACAGCCTTTGAAAGACGATAGATAGAAGTCAGGTTGGTGTCCATGATTTCTAGCCATTCTTCATCTTTCATACGCATCAGTAAGTTATCACGAGTAATACCGGCATTGTTCACGAGGATATCGATTACGCCGAACTCCTCACCGATAGCCTTCAGAACCGACTCGATAGAGTCAAGATCTGTAACATTCAGCTTGAAGCCTTTGCCCTTTCCACCCAAATACTCACTGATTGCAGCGGCACCATTTTCACTGGTTGCAGTACCGATAACCGTAGCACCACGTTCTACAAGAAGTTCAGCAATAGAACGACCGATACCTCGGCTGGCCCCTGTAACCAATGCAATCTTACCGTCTAGATTCATGAAATTACTCATGTTTCTTTTCCCTATGATGACTGAACTGAATTCAATGAAGCAGTATCGTTTACTGCCTCTGCAGTCAGTGTTTTAACAATTCGTTTTGTCAGGCCCGTCAGAACTTTTCCCGGCCCCATTTCAAATAGTTTTTCAACTCCCTGATCATGCATCTTTTGTACGGTCTCCGTCCAACGGACAGGATTATACAATTGACGGACAAGCGCATCTTTGATCTTTTCCGGATCTGTTTCAGCAATTACATCAACGTTGTTAATCACTGGAATTTCAGGTGAATTGAATGTAATCGCTTTCAATGTTTCTGCAAGTTTGTCCGCTGCTGGCTTCATCAAAGCACAGTGAGACGGTACAGATACTGGCAATGGCAGTGCACGCTTCGCGCCGGCTTCTTTACAGAGTTCCCCAGCACGTTGAACGGCATCTTTTTCACCGGCAATGACAACTTGGCCCGGAGAGTTGAAGTTTACCGGAGATACGACCTGCCCATTTGCGGCCGCAATACATGCATTCGCAATGCTATCATCGTCGAGACCGATGATAGCAGACATCGCACCACTGCCGACAGGAACAGCTTCCTGCATCAATTGGCCACGCAATTCAACTAATTTGATCGCTTGTTTAAAATCAATGACACCGGCACAAACCAAAGCTGAATACTCACCAAGACTATGCCCGGCCAGTATTTCCGGCATCTCTAATCCCAAAGATTGCCATACTCGCCAGATTGCAACCGAAGACGCAAGCAGTGCAGGTTGAGTCCGAAAAGTTTGATTCAGATCTTCCGCAGGCCCATTTTGGACCAGTGACCATAGATCATATCCCAAGGCATCTGATGCTTCTGCAAACGTCTGTTGAACCACATCATATTGTTCACCCAGTTCAGCAAGCATTCCAACCGTTTGCGAGCCTTGACCGGGAAACACGATAGCAAATTTGCTCATTTTTCATTCCTCTCGCCAAACAATCCCCGCCACAGAGCATCATCACTCCATGATATGGATTGTTTTTCAGTATTAAAATACGACTAGTGCAGAGCCCCACGTAAAGCCACCACCAAAAGCTTCCAGCAACAGTGTCTGACCACGTTGGATACGACCATCCCGAACAGCTTCATCTAAAGCAGTGGGTACAGATGCCGCTGATGTGTTGCCATGTCTGTCTAAAGTGACAACAACCTGCTTCATAGACATGGAAAGCTTTCGTGCCGTTGCGGAGATAATTCTCAGATTCGCTTGATGAGGAACCAGCCAATCCAATTCCGTTTTATCCATTTGATTTGCCGCCAATGTATCTTTGACGAGCTGTGACAACTGAGTAACAGCAACTTTAAAGACTTCATTTCCAGCCATATGGACCCATTTATCAGAATCACCGCCCGATTGTGGCGTTTCCAAAGATAACAGCGGGCCATACTCACCATCAGAATAAATATGAGTCGATAGAATTCCGGGGGTTTCACTGCGACCAAGCACAACAGCACCAGCACCATCACCAAAAAGAATAATGGTTGAACGATCAGTCGGATCACAGGTTTTTGACAACACATCAGAACCGATCACAAGAATGTTTTTACACATACCTGATTTGATATGTTGATCGGCGACCGACAGAGCATACATAAACCCTGAACATGCTGCCGCTATATCAAAAGCCGGGCATCCTTTGATACCAAGCTGAGCCTGAACCTGACAAGCTGATGAAGGAAATGAGTGACTGCCACTGGTCGTTGCAACGATAATCATATCGATATCATCTTTAGAAACAGCAGACATTTCCAGCGCTTTTACCGCTGCCAAATAAGCCATATCGGCTACCGTTTCATCTTCTGCAGCAACACGCCGTTCTTTGATACCCGTGCGTGTAACAATCCACTCATCGCTCGTATCTACCATTTTCTCTAAATCTGCGTTAGTCCGCACCTGAGATGGCAGGTAGCTGCCTGTACCTAATATTTTGCTATACATGAAGACTAATAATGCCTCTCGAGTAAAACTGCTTCTAATCGTTCGCTAATACGACTGGGTACTTGCTCTTTAATTTCGTGTACCGCTTCTCCTATCGCATTGGCAAAAGCGGATATATCAGCACTACCATGGCTTTTCACCACGATGCCACGCAATCCTAACAAACTTGCTCCGTTATAGTGGTCGGGGTTCAGGTTTTTTAACCCAATAAATAGCTCAGAAAACAATTTTCTTGCGATCCAACCCTTTATTGATGAACCAAACATTTTATTTTTTAGCTGATCAATAAACAGCTGGGCCGTACCCTCACAGCTTTTCAAACAGACATTACCCACAAAGCCATCACAAACCACAACATCGGTCAGATCATTGAATATCTGATTGCCTTCAACATTGCCGATAAATTGAATTGACTGTGTTTGTCTTAACATATCAGCGCAGCGTCTGACAAAATCATTGCCTTTAATTTCTTCTTCACCGACATTTAAAACAGCCACTCGAGCCTTATGGCCCAGATGAACTTCAGCCAAAGCACTCCCCATTACAGCAAACTGAAATAAAGAATCGGCATCACAGGAAACATTTGCTCCCAAATCCAGCATCCACAGCCGTTTTCCGGATACAGTCGGAAGCGCAGAAATCAATGCGGGTCGATCAATGCCGGGAAGCAACTTCAAACGAAAACGTGAAAGAGCCATCAGCGCGCCAGTATTCCCTGCACTGACACATGCATCGGCAACTTGCTCTGTCACCAAGTCAATCGCCATTCCCATTGAACTATGCATAAAGCGGCGCAGTGCAAGAGAAGGTTTTTCTGAATTAGAAATGACTTGATCACTATGAACAATGCTCACACGTGAGCTGTCAGAGTAACCTAACTGAGACAATTGAAAGGTGATTGCGTTCCGATCACCGACCAAAATCACTTTTAGCGCTGGGAAACGCGACAGTGCCTGCACGGCGGCAGGCACTGTAACGCGAGGTCCGAAGTCCCCGCCCATTGCATCAAGTGCAACGGTATAATACTGCAAAGGTCAACCTTACTTGTTGATTACCTTTTTGCCACGGTAGTAACCATCTGCAGTTACATTGTGACGCAGGTGAGTTTCACCTGAGGTTGCATCTACAGACAAAGCAGCTGTAGTCAACGCATCATGTGAACGACGCATACCACGCTTAGAACGTGTTTTACGGTTTTGTTGTACGGCCATGGACCCTACTCCTATGTTAATGAATGCTTAGCGATAAAAACTAGCGCTTCAAGCTCTTTAATACGTCAAATGGATTGGGTTTATCTTCCGGAACTTCATCAGGAATGTCACCAAATACCATATTGTCTGAATCAACACGACAGTCTGATGGATCATGCATCGCAACTTGGGGTAAACCAATGATGAACTCGTCTTCAACCAACTGAATCAGGTCTACTTCACCGTACTCATTCCGATCTACCAAATCGTATGATGCCGGTGCATCTTCACTTTTCTTCCCTAAATTCGGGGTATAAGTGAAATCCACATCGCAACGATGTGGGAAAACCTCATTACAGCGTTGACACTGCAAATCAACTTCGATGCTAGCTTTACCAGAGATAACAACGAGTCGCTGTTCATCAAACCCAAATGACAATGAGACATCAGCGTCACATTTTACGCCTTCGACTGCTTCCTCTAAGCGCTTAAAAAGACCGACCTGAATAATACCATCATAGTCGAGTCGTTTCTGAGCTGCTTTTACGGGATCAACCGTTCGCGGGATTTTTACCTTTTGCATAGGGCGCGAATATTATCTTCCAAATCAAATTTAGTCAAAGAAAAAGGGAAAAAAGTTAGCTTTTTTTCGCCATTCCGATCCACTTACGGTGATCTCCGTAGCATTATCATATATTCTCGCCATAACACCAAAGAATTCATCAAATATAGATATGAGCCATTATCAACTTGTTTTAGCTTCCACCTCAAAATATCGGCGCCAATTGTTGGAGAAAATAGCCATCCCCTTTATCTCTATCGCACCTGAATGTGATGAAACACCATTTGCGGATGAATCCCCCCAAGCGCTGGTTCAACGTTTAGCACAACAAAAAGCGCAAAGTTGCCCTCAGAAACAACCGAGCCTGATCATTGGTTCAGATCAAGTGTGTGTCGTGCAAGAGCAAATCGTCGGCAAACCACATACTAAAGAACAGGCAGTGCAGCAGTTGATGGCACAATCGGGAGACAAAATCACCTTTTATACCGGCCTTGCACTATACAACAATGTCACTCGGACAACTCAATGTATCGTTGACCAATTCCATGTGCACTTCCGGCAATTAACCCGCAGTCAAATTGAACGTTACATTGAAATCGAACAACCGCTTGACTGTGTCGGTAGTTTCAAAAGCGAGGGATTGGGTATTGCTTTATTTAAACGTTTAGAAGGCGACGATCCCAACGCACTGGTAGGATTGCCCTTGATCAAACTCATCGACTTACTCGAATTGGAAGGGATGACGGTGCTATGAACGCAATTGTGCCAACACATGCTCAAGCTTCTTCTCCATCGGTGCCACAATCTCCATCATCTCACCACTCGTCGGATGAATAAAACAGATCTGTGCAGCATGTAAAAAGAGTCGATCCAGTCCTAATTTCCCGGTATATGCATCAAAGCGTGGATCGCCATAACGGTCATCCCAAGCAATCGGATGGCCTGCATATTGGGTATGTACCCGGATCTGATGAGTCCGCCCCGTCACTGGACTTGCCTGAATTAATGTTGCCTGAGAGAATACTTCAATAACTTTAAAACGAGTTTCCGAAGCCTTCCCTTGCGGATTGACCCGGACAATACTATTGACTTCATTTTTTAACAGTGGCGCATTTATTTTGCGACATTTGACATCCCAAGTCCCCATAACAAGCGCGTTGTAATGCTTCTGAACTGATTTTTCCCGAAACTGAGCTTGTAAATGACGAAGAGCCGAACGCTTTTTCGCCACCAAAAGGATTCCGGAAGTGTCTCTGTCAATCCGATGAACCAATTCCAGAAAACGGGCCTGCGGCCGAAGTGCCCGCAACGCTTCTATCGCACCAAATTTTAATCCACTTCCACCATGAACGGCCGTACCGGAAGGTTTATTGAGTACTAACAGCGCATCATCTTCAAATAAAATACACTGTTCCAATTCCGCTACTTTTCCCAGTTTGGTACTCAATGGTTCTTGCGTCGTGTCACTCTGCGGTAATGTTACGGGCGGAATCCGGATAACATCTCCGGGTTGTAATTTATATTCAGGCTTGATCCGTTTCTTGTTCACACGTACTTCGCCCTTGCGCAGAATGCGATAAACCACACTCTTCGGAATATCTTTCAGTTTATTACGCAGGAAGTTATCAATTCGCTGGCCGGCCATATCTTCATCAATATTGACAAACTGGACTTGTGTTCTGATTTCACTCATTTGCTTATGGTTTATACAAAATTGTTTATAAGAAAGAAAAAGGCGTTGCTGATACAGGCGATCTGCTCACCTAGCGCTTCATCACTGGGCATAAAGTATACAGAGATAGCAATATTGGCTTAAACGCGCGCATCATACTATCTTGATGTTCGATATCATAGTGATAAATATTTTGCTATTCCCGCCCTCTCGTGCCTTAATCTCGAACAAACTATGCCAAAGCAGCCAATTCATAAATCATCTCAGCCTTCGGAGTCCATTTTTTTAGGTTTATTTTTTATAAAGCAGATTGCTGAAATACGTTGCCACTGCTATAGTTCATAGCTGCAATAGACACACTGGCGATGTTTTAACTCATGACGCCGTGTTTCGAGCAATTTTGGGTAGAAACTTACGGTTCTTTGTATGCTGCAAATGGCGTAAGACAGACATAACCGTGACTTCTTATTGTTCTACTCATCGTCATTCATGTTGAGTATCTACCGCACACTGCGGCTCATCACTGGTGAAATAATCAGCGGGTGAGGACTGAAGTGCCTTTTTGAGCGTCCCTTCCAGCCGAGAGGCTGCAAAAAAAAGCCATGGGATCAGGCACCGTGAAGATGAAATGCAAGCAATAAGAACAACAAATAATCAAAACAAAAGAAATACAACGAGATTTTTAAATGAAAAGAATGTTAATTAACGCAACTCAAAAAGAAGAGTTGCGTGTCGCGCTGGTCGACGGTCAGCGACTTTTCGATCTGGATATAGAAAGTCCCGGATACGAATCAAAGAAAGCAAATATTTACAAAGGAAAAATCACCAGAGTTGAGCCTAGTCTGGAAGCAGCATTTGTTGATTATGGTGCTGAAAGACACGGTTTCCTTCCTCTCAAAGAAGTTGCGAAAGAATATTTCCCAGCCGGATACACGTATCAAGGACGTCCAAGCATTAAGGAAGTTCTGAACGAAGGCCAGGAAGTGATCGTTCAAATTGAGAAAGAAGAACGTGGTAGTAAAGGTGCTGCCCTCACAACATTTGTCTCTCTGGCCGGTAGTTATTTGGTTCTGATGCCGAATAATCCTCGTGCCGGTGGCATTTCCCGTCGTATCGAAGGCACAGAAAGAACGGAGCTGAAAGAAGCCCTCAGTACACTTGAACTTCCCCAAGGCATGGGGCTGATTGTCCGCACCGCTGGGGTGGGTAAAAGTGCTGAAGAGTTAGAATGGGATTTAAACGTTTTGCTCACTCACTGGAGTGCGATCAAACAGGCTTCCGACTCTATCCCTGCACCGTTTCTGATCCATCAGGAAAGTAATGTTATTGCACGCGCAATTCGCGATTATCTACGTCGTGACATTGGCGAAATCCTGATCGATAGCAATACGATTTACGAACGTGCACTAGAGCATATTCGGCTTGTTCGTCCCGATTTTGTCAATCGGGTTAAGAAGTACGAAGGCGAAGTTCCGCTATTCAGTCACTATCAAATCGAAAGCCAAATCGAGTCAGCATTCCAGCGAGAGGTACGATTACCTTCCGGTGGCTCGATAGTGATCGACCCGACAGAAGCACTCACTTCTATCGATATCAACTCTGCTCGTGCAACCAAGGGTGGTGATATCGAAGAAACGGCGCTGAATACCAACCTGGAAGCAGCCGAAGAAATCGCCCGCCAACTTCGTTTACGAGATTTAGGTGGCCTTGTGGTCATCGACTTTATCGATATGACGCCCGTTCGTCATCAACGTGAAGTTGAAAACAAACTCCGAGAAGCGGTTCGTGTTGACCGTGCCCGGGTTCAGATTGGCCGTATTTCCAGATTTGGCTTACTTGAAATGTCCCGGCAACGTCTGAGTCCTTCTCTGGCAGAGGCAAGTCATCATATTTGTCCGCGCTGTTCTGGAACAGGAGTTGTTCGTGATAACGAATCTTTGGCGCTGTCTGTACTGCGATTGATCGAAGAAGAAGCTCTGAAAGATAATACGTCAGAGGTCCTTGCTGTTGTACCTGTTCCGATTGCATCTTATTTACTGAATGAAAAACGCCGCTCGATCAATCACATTGAGCGGATTCAAGATGTCAAAATCACTATCGTGCCGAACTCTGATATGGAAACCCCTCACTTTGAGGTCATCCGAGTCAGAGAGGGTGAAGAACAGGAAATGCTGTCTTACCTCGTGCCTAAACGTTTGGAAAGCATTCGTGAGGTTGAAGGTAAGGATGTTGTCGAAACTGAAACGAAACAGCGACGCATTGAAGAGCCGGTATTAAAAGGGTTTGCTGCACCGACAACCTCAGCGCCTCAACCGAAAGCGCCACAAGAGCCGCAAGCACAGGCCGTACAGAAAACTGAATCGAAAGAGCCTGCACAGCCAGGGCTGTTCAGTCGATTGATGAAAGGCTTGGCGAGTCTGTTCTCTGGTTCGGAACCGACCCAACCAGAAAAATCAGTGGCCGATACCAAAACATCAGAACAGGAACAACGCTCAGAGAATAGAAAACCTCGCCGTTCTCGTGAGCGCAACAATGAGCAACGCCGACGCCCGCGTCAGCAAGTTCAGGATAGCAACAAGCCAAAATCAGATAAAGCGCCGGACTCAGCAGAAGTAAAACAACAACCTTCTGATGAGAAGAAACCGGCGAAGTCCCAATCTCGCAAACCAAAGCAGCAGGATAAGCGCGGAAATCAAGATAAAAATTCTGCTACGAAGTTAGCCGAGGAAGGACAAAAGATTGCTCAGGATGCACAATCTGAAGCGAAGAAAGAACCACGGGATATACAAGAGAAAGCCGTGGTCGCGAAAGAGCGTCGTCAACGCCGTAAACTAACCAAACAAATTCGTCTTCAGTCTTCTCAATCGGCTGGCGAAACTTTGGTAAGTGATGTGAGCGTGTCTGAACATGATGCGATGAATCCAGAAGTGGCGCCTGTAGCAGTGATCGATGAGCAATCATCACCTGTACAGTCATCATTGGAAGAGACTCAACAGAATCAGTCCTCGAATCATAATGATGCGAATGAAAACGCGAATACCGAAGAGCCGAAACAGCGTCGGAGTCGCCGTTCACCTCGCCATTTACGTGCAAATGGACAGCGTCGTCGCAGAGGAAGAGAGCGCAGACCAAACCCATTCCGCTTACGGAAAGGAGGCGTTGCGTCTCCGGAAATGGCAATGGGTAAAGTGATGCCAAGCTACGGTCTGATGAAAAAGTCCACACCTCAAGCCATTCAGTCCGAGCAATCACCGGCTCAGCCAGAAGCTCAGGAACAACTCAGCGGTGTTGCATTCCCTGAAATGGCAATGGGTAAGGTGATTATTCGTTCAGCGAACGCATCTACAACACCGGAGATTACAACGTCAGAGAATGCGCCGAAAGTGGCACCGGATATCACCGCTCCTGAAACCGTTGATATGGTGACTCAAGAAATTGACCAACCTTCAAGTGAAAACGATAAGGTTGTCGCGGTAGAAATCACGAGTGATCAACAGCCAACCCCTGTGCCAGTCGAAGCGGAAATCACTGATGAGGTAACCGCTGAACCAGCAGAGCAGCAAGTGGCTCAAGACAGTCCTCGTGAAATACCAGAACCAACTCAGGAAAGCGAGCAACCTGTACAGCTAGCACCAGAAAGCGTCATAGCGGTGAAAGGCCATGCATTTTCGCCAATGACAAAAGCTCCCGGAAGTGGCGAACTGGTACAAGTGCTTCTTGAAGCTGCACCTTTACGAGAGCAACGCTATCCACTAAAAGGCGCTGGTAGTCATGCTGCAACCAATCATGCAAGTTCAGCAATGGCAAAACCACTACAGCTATCCTGAATAATTTTTGCGTAAATTTTAGTCTTCAAAGAGCTGCTAAATGCAGCTCTTTTTTTATGAGATCACTAAAGTAAAGACCGAAGTAAATACCGTGATAACAGACCGAGAAACCTGTCAGTAATAGGACATCGACCAATCACCAACATACCGAACAGTTGACCTTAATCACACTTTTCTGTAGCATTCGCCAACTTATGCCCAAGTAAAGCCCAGACAGGAATATCTTTCAGTCATGAGGGCGCTTGCGGTCCATGAACCCGAAATACTTAGTTCATATTGCTTGGTTAGAATACTTAGATCAAACCTATAGAGCTATATCGGTTTTTGTTCAGCCACTAACAGAAAACAATCATACTCATGCTTGAATTCCCAAATCAATCAACATATTCAATTAAAAACGATGTCCTTTCCGGACTGACCGTCGCACTGGCACTGGTCCCTGAGGCTGTTGCTTTTGCATTTGTTGCAGGTGTTGACCCGATGGTCGGTCTTTATGCCGCATTCATTGTCGGTCTAATTACTGCTATTTTTGGCGGCCGCCCAGGGATGATTTCAGGTGCTACTGGAGCAATGGCTGTCGTGATGGTTAGTCTGGTCTCCGAACACGGCATCTCTTATCTGTTTGCCGCTATTCTATTGGCAGGTATTCTTCAAATCAGTGCAGGTTTATTCAAACTCGGAAAATTTATCCGGATTGTACCCCACCCGGTCATGATCGGCTTTGTCAACGGGCTTGCTATTGTCATTTTCCTTGCCCAGTTAGGGCAGTTTAAAGTGCCATCTCTGGATGGCGTGATGACTTGGCTACCCTATGATCAGATGTTACTCATGTTAGGACTGGTCGCTTTAACCATGGCGATTATCTTTTTCCTGCCGAAGCTAACGACTGCAATTCCCTCCTCTCTGGCTGCCATCATTGTGGTCACTTTGCTAGTTCAGGGGTTGGGGTTAGAAACCCGTACTGTAGTTGATTTTCTACGTACCATGTCTGGGAATGATACGGCCACGCTTGCCGGTACTCTCCCTTCATTCTCCGTACCAGATGTGCCTTTTACATTCGAAACGCTGAAAATCATTCTTCCCTATTCTGTCATCTTAGCGGCCGTCGGATTAATTGAGTCTTTGCTGACACTGACCGTACTTGATGAAATGACCAATAGCCGTGGTCAGTCAAACCGCGAATGTATGGGACAAGGGCTTGCAAACATCACCTGTTCATTCTTTGGTGCAATGGGCGGCTGTGCAATGATTGGTCAATCGATGATTAACGTAAACTCCGGTGGCAGAGGACGTCTGTCCGGTATCGTTGCTGCGGTGATGTTACTGTGCTTTATTTTATTTACGTCAGCACTCATTGAGATGATTCCATTAGCTGCGCTGGTCGGTGTCATGTTTATGGTGGTGATCGGAACATTTGAATGGGCAACCTTTAAACTTGCCAGAAAAGTACCCAAGAAAGATTTCTTCGTGATTGTGCTCGTAACTATTGTCACCGTATTTACCGATTTAGCGATTGCCGTTGCCGTGGGTGTGATTACATCTGCACTGATGTTTGCATGGGATCATGCAAAACACATTTATGCAACCAGCCATGCAAACGAAGACGGTTCCAAAGAGTATAAGATCCATGGCCCTATTTTCTTTGGCTCTGTGGCGAATTTTCTGGAGCTGTTTGATGCTCACCAAGATCCAGAACACGTGATTGTTGACTTTGCTCAGTCGCGCGTGACCGACCACTCGGCAATTGATGCAATTGAAACACTTGCAGAGCGTTACGCGGCCGTTGGCAAAACCCTTCACTTACGTCACCTGAGTCAGGATTGTCGTAAGCTGCTTCATAAAGCCAGTAGCTTGATAGAAACAAATGTGAAGGAAGATCCAACTTACAAGGTTGCAACCGACGTGCTCGCCGGATAAGACCAGCGACACGTCTAAATACTGACCATTAAACAGCCGTCGTTTCATGACAGAAATGACGGCTTTTTCTTATCTATCAGAAACACCAGACCTTCATTCTCTTGGATAAGCACCGTTCAACTTGCGGTGAGCTAACTAAATCAATGTCTGTGACTCTCTCGCTCGTGATGCTGTTAACTTGATAGGCGATTACTTTCAACTTCAGTGATTTTAACGCACACCCGATACTTGTGATCGATGTCGAAAGCTAAAAAATACCGGATGACCTGAATGCCGATCGCATCAAGAATTAATCTTGTGCATAAAAAATGCCCCAACCAAAGGCTGGGGCATCTTCGTATTTTATGCAGAATAAATGCAATTAAGCTTCAGATTTCTCTTTTTTAGCTGACCGTTTCTTTGGAGCTTCAGCAGCCGCTTCTTGATCCGCTTTTTTCTTGATAACGGTTGTCCCTTCAACAGTCTCACCTTCAACATAAGCACGACCGTAGTAAGAAGACAGTAACACCTCTTTCAACTCACTGATTAGCGGATAACGAGGGTTTGCACCGGTACACTGGTCATCAAATGCCTGCACAGACAGCTCATCAAGTTTAGCAAGGAAGTCAGCTTCATTGACACCTGCTGCCTGAATAGACAGTGGGATATCCAGATTATGCTTCAGCTCTTCCAACCAACCCAATAAACGCTCAATTTTCTGCGCTGTACGGTCACCCGGTTGAGAAAGCTCCAAGTGATCAGCAATCTCAGCATAACGACGACGAGCCTGAGGACGGTCATATTGAGAGAATGCAGTTTGTTTAGTTGGGTTATCATTCGCGTTGTAACGCACAACGTTGGCAATTAATAGCGCATTCGCTAAACCGTGAGGCACATGGAACTCAGCACCGATTTTATGCGCCATTGAGTGACATACACCCAAGAATGCATTGGCAAATGCAATCCCAGCAATAGTTGCTGCGTTATGCACTTTCTCACGAGCAATCGGATCATTTGCACCATTGGCATAGCTGGATGGCAGATACTCTTTCAACATTTTCAGCGCCTGTAGTGCCTGACCATCTGAATATTCGTTAGCCAGTACAGAAACATAAGCTTCTAATGCGTGAGTCACTGCATCATAACCACCAAACGCAGTCAGAGACTTCGGCATGTTCATCACCAGGTTTGCATCAATGATGGCCATATTTGGCGTCAGTTCGTAGTCAGCCAGTGGGTATTTCGCACCGGTTTTATCATCGGTAACGACCGCAAATGGTGTAACTTCAGAACCTGTACCAGAGGTTGTAGTAATACAAACCAGTTCAGCTTTCTGACCCATTTTAGGGAATTTATAGATACGTTTACGAATATCCATAAAGCGCATTGCCAACTCTTCGAAATGCGTTTCAGGATGCTCATACATCACCCACATGATTTTCGCAGCATCCATTGGAGAACCACCACCAAGTGCCAGAATCACATCAGGCTGATAGCTCGCCATTTGTGCAGCACCTTTTTCCACAACAGACAGTGTCGGATCGGCTTCAACATCAAAGAACGTCTGAACTTCCATGCCTTGAGCTTTCAATAGACTCACAACATCGTCAGCATAGCCATTGTTGAACAAGAAGCGGTCTGTCACCAAGAATGCACGTTTTTTACCTTCAAGGTCGCCCAGTGCGATAGGCAGGCTACCACGACGGAAGTAGATAGACTTCGGTAATTTATGCCACAACATGTTTTCAGCTCGCTTAGCAACAATTTTCTTGTTGATCAAATGTTTAGGACCGACGTTTTCTGAGATAGAGTTACCGCCCCAAGAACCACAACCCAGTGTCAGAGACGGTGCAACATTAAAGTTGTACAGGTCACCGATACCACCGTGGGTGGTTGGGATGTTGACCAGAATACGTGCAGTTTTCAACCGGTCACCGAAGTAACGGATCCGATCTTTGTTCACATCCTGATTGGTATACAAACCAGATGTATGACCGATACCACCGATTTCTACCATTTTCACCGCTTGGTCTACCGCGTTTTCAAAAGAACTGGCACGGAACATACCCAATGTTGGCGATAATTTTTCATGAGCGAACTCATCATCGTAAGAAACTTCACCAATGCCTTCACCAACAAGGATCTTGGTATCAGCCGGAACACTCACACCAGCCATTTCAGCAATAGCTGTTGCTGGCTGACCCACGATTTTAGCATTCAGAGCACCATCAATAAGCAGCACTTTACGGACTTTATCTGCATCAGATTTGCTCAGTACATGAGCTTTGTGTGTTGCAAAACGTTCTTTGACTTCATCATAAACTTCATCCATAACGATGACCGCTTGCTCAGAAGCACACACAACACCGTTATCAAACGTTTTTGACATCAGAACAGAAGCGACGGCACGCTTGATATCTGCTGTTTCATCAATCACAACAGGAACGTTACCGGCACCAACACCGATTGCTGGTTTACCAGAAGAATAAGCGGCCTTAACCATGCCCGGTCCACCCGTTGCAAGAATCAGGGCAATCCCTTCATGCTTCATCAGTGCATTCGATAGCTCAACAGAAGGTTGATCAATCCAGCCGATAATGTCTTTTGGTGCACCCGCAGCAACAGCGGCTTCAAGCACAAGCTTGGCAGCATCATTGGTTGAATTCTTCGCACGTGGGTGTGGAGAGAAGATAATACCATTACGTGTTTTCAGAGAGATCAGAGATTTGAAGATCGCAGTTGAAGTTGGGTTCGTTGTTGGGACGATACCACAGATAATGCCGACTGGTTCTGCAATCGTCATGGTGCCCATGTTTTCGTCTTCTTCCAATACACCACAAGTTTTCTCATCTTTGTACTTGTTATAAATGTACTCTGATGCAAAGTGGTTTTTGATCACTTTGTCTTCGACAATCCCCATGCCAGACTCTTCTACCGCTTGTTGTGCCAGAGGAATACGGGCTTGGTTTGCTGCCAGTGATGCCGCGCGGAAAATTTTATCTACCTGCTCCTGAGAGTAAGTAGCAAACTCTGCTTGTGCAGCTTGCACACGAGCAACAAGAGCATTAAGTTCCGCCATATTTGTTACAGGCATAGTGAATCTCCTAAAATTAAAAAAATGTTAAAAACTTTTTATTAAGACTGTCACCCGGTCTAAACGGCCAAAATCCAGTTTTTCTTCAGAAACAAGCTTAGTAAATAGCTTTCATCTCTGAGTATAATCTTTCAGTATTTGAAAACATTGACCCAGATCAGTTCTAAAAAACAATTCCTTCACTTGTCGAAATATTACCCGAAAAACACATAACCATATGAATTTGAATATAAAATGAATAAAGAGACCGGTTTCATAAAGAAATATCATCAAGACATAAAATAAAAAAACTACAATTTTATGTAATAAATTTTCATGGCAAAACAACATAGAAAGACCTAATCCGTTGTTTTCGTGCTACTAGTCATTATATAAGCCATGGATGAGAACACCATTTTTAAACTATCTTTTTTACAATATCCCTACATATAAGCCACAAACCCGTCAGCATATCTGAACTCTTAATCTGAGTTGAACCAATGCAAAAGGTTCCATTTCGATAATTTCTCGTCCCCACCGCAAAAATTATCGAAAAGATGACATCTTATTCATATCACGGGATAATCGTTCATCGGATGCTAAATTAACGAGTGGTGTCATATATTGCAGGATTGTCAACAGACTGAACTGATTCGCAGATACATCGGCCATCAAAGCGGCCATGACGGATTACAGACATGACCGCTAAACAGCCACACCTCAACAGACAAGACATATAGTGCAGAACTACCAATAGGAAGGCTATGACTGAATCGTCGATAAAAACAAATCTCTATGTCATTATTTTCGGAACGCATACACGGGCAGGTAAAGTGTTTGACCTCTGTCTGATTGCGACAATTGTGAGTTCCTTATTGGTTTTGATTCTGGAGTCAATTCCGGAAATCAATGCGCAATGGCACCAACAACTCCGTTACTTTGAGTACGGTTTCACTTTGCTATTCACCGTGGAATACCTCGTCCGGCTCTATTGCTCACCTCATCCCAAAGCCTATGCGAAAAGTTTTTACGGGATTGTCGATTTACTCGCTATCCTACCCACTTACCTCTCGTTACTCTTTCCTACCATTTCATTTATGGCTGTGGTCCGACTGATTCGAGTGATGAGAATTTTCAGAATTCTCAAGCTGGTTCGTTATCTGCAAGATTCCAATATTCTGATGCGCTCACTCCTCATGGCCCGTCGGAAAATTTTCATCTTCTTCAGTTCCGTTTTAATACTGGTGACGATTTTCGGGGTGCTGATTTATGTAATTGAGGGGCCGGAACATGGATTCTCAAGTATTCCAAAGTGTATCTATTGGGCTATCGTCACAATTACAACAGTCGGATATGGTGATCTGGTGCCTCAGACGCCGCTTGGTCAGGGACTCGCTTCACTCACCATGCTATTGGGTTACTCAATTATCGCCGTTCCGACAGGCATTATTACCGCAGAACTGAGTAAAGAAATGAATATTCATCGCCAATTGGTCAAATGCCCGAACTGCTCTCGAACCGGGCATGATAGTGACGCGCTTTTTTGTAAACACTGCGGCAGCCAGTTAGCCGACCCGGATAAACGTGTTGTTTCAGGAAAGACACCATAGTTGTTCAAAGAAAAAGATTGCTCAGAGAAAAAAGGCGACTCGATAAAAAAGATTATTCCGATAAAAAAAGAGTGCACAACGTGCACTCTTTCTCAATATGACAACAAGACGTAATGATGATTACAATCTCTATTTTTCGTTCAGAATGATGCGTAAAGTACGACGCAATGGCTCTGCTGCGCCCCACAGTAGCTGATCACCGACAGTAAATGCATTGAGGAAGTCATCCCCCATCGACATTTTACGTAAACGACCCACAGGAACAGATAACGTCCCTGTCACTTTGGTCGGCGTCAGTTCCTGAGCAGTGATATCGCGATCATTTGGAATCACTTTCACCCAATCATTATGAGAGGCGATAATCTCTTCGATTTCGTCCATTGGCACGTTTTGCTTTAATTTAATCGTCAGCGCCTGCGAATGGCAACGCATTGCACCGATACGCACGCAAGTGCCGTCAATCGGGATCGGAGAACCTTGCAGATTGAGAATTTTGTTTGCTTCAGCGCCGGCTTTCCATTCTTCTTTACTCTGTCCGTTGTCACGTTTTACATCAATCCATGGGATCAATGAACCGGCCAGAGGTGCACCGAAGTTATCACGCGGGAAAGAACTTGAACGCATCGTTTCCACGACCTTGCGGTCAATATCAAGGATAGAACTAGCCGGATTAGCCAGCTCAGAGCTGACACAATCGTTAATCACGCCCATCTGAGAAATCAGCTCACGCATATTCTGCGCCCCGGCACCGGATGCAGCCTGATAGGTCATGGCACTCATCCACTCGACCAGACCTTTCTCAAACAGTCCGCCTAAGCCCATCAGCATCAGGCTCACGGTACAGTTTCCACCGACGTAGGTCTTGGTTCCGGCATGAATTGACTGTTGGATCTGTTTCAAGTTGACCGGATCAAGCGTAATGATAGAATCTTCAGCCATCCGTAATGTCGATGCTGCATCAATCCAGTAACCCTTCCAACCGGCATTTCTGAGCTGCGGATAAACTTTCTCGGTGTATCCACCGCCCTGACATGTAATGATGGCATCCAACTGTTTTAAGCTTTCAACATCATAAGCATCCTGCAGTAACCCGGCATCTTTCCCGTAATCAGGGGCCGCGATACCAACTTGTGAAGTGCTGTAAAATACAGGTTCGATATGATTGAAGTCACCTTCTTCAACCATCCGCTGCATCAGTACAGAACCGACCATACCACGCCACCCGACTAAACCTACTCTCATTGCACAAACTCTCCATGTGTTTCTGATTCAAATCTAATCCAACATCTATAAGCGGTTCAGAAAAAAATCTCAAGTTCAATTTGGAATTACCCATAAGTTTTTCAACTTAATTGCCAGCGACAGCACCACTTTCTTCGTATAAAAAATCAATAATATCAGATAAGTAAAACAAGACAGCACCCAAACCAAGGTGCTTCATATTTTTTAAGTGAGTATATCAACGATTATTTTTTGTCAGCTGATCACGTAAGTTAGGCGGTGTGCCTTTGATAGTCAGCGTATCCGATTCAGGATCATAAAAGACTCGCTCACCCAGTAACAAACTATCGAAGCTCAGATTTAACCCACCACCGGAACCTACATATTTTGTCAGCTTGCGCACTGTTGACCGATCAGCCGGGAAACTCTCTTCCAGCTCATAACCGTGACTTTGGGCGTAATCCCATAAAGTCGTTCCGTTAGTATCATCCGGCAACTCTTTCGATAAATCCTTCAACTGGACTTCATCGCCTGATTTAATCTGTTCATTACAGTAGTCGTAGACCTGCTTTTTGTAAGTAATTGTTTCATCTTTTTCAAACTGCGCATCACTACAAAAATCGTCCACGGCTTGCATCAATACTAAATTTTGCTGTTTTGAATCCAGCCCAACATCAGCCTGCAGAAAGTCGAGAAAAAAGTCAGCAACTTTGCGCCCGACCCGCCCCTTAATATAAGTCAGGTAACGATTAGAATCCGGATCAGACTGATACAGCGAGAGATCGATGCGTGCTGCAATATCCATTTGTCGGATATCGAGATAATCCGTCGCACTGATATCTAATCCTTCCGTAATTTTCAGGCTCTGTTTCATGGGTAAGAGCCCAATGAATAGGTATTGTGTAGCCAGTGACTGATACTCAGCCATCACCAGGATTCCTTCGTCAGCAAAAGGGTATTTCATCAGTTCATTTTTGAGTTTTCTGACACTGGACTGTGAGAAATCATAAAAATTTAAGCTTCCACTTTTAAGCTCACGCAACCAATTTTGGAACTCACTGTCTGATTGAAAACAGCCAAACCCTTTAGAAGGCTTTGCACTAAAAACACGGTGCAATTCAGCCACCAGATTTTCCGTTGAAGCATTGTTTTCTAAAGACTGGGAGCGATAGTTAACAACCAGTTCATCCGATTCATTTTTCAGTAACTGGTGTAGTATTACATTGGAGAGATCAAGACTCATAGCGAATTTATCATCGTTGTAGTTTCAGTTGACAGGTATAGTAGGTTATCATAAGCCGTTTTTACTATCATCGTTAGAGTCTATATGCCCATTACATCAAAATATAGTGATCAACAAATTGAAACGATCCTGACTGAAATTGCTGCCGTTTTTGATAAACATGATGCGTCTCCGGATCTGGTTCTGATGATCGCCGGAAATATCGCAACGAATGTTTTGAATCAAAACGTTGCTGAGAGTCAAAGAAAAGCCATTGCTGAGAAATTCGCTCAAGCATTGATATCTTCAATCGACAGTACGATTCACTAACAAAGAACGGATAAAACGAAAAGAACATGGTAGAGAGTGAAAACACCTACGGAGAGCGGGTATCCCGCTTAGTTGGCTGGGGACACTGGTTTGCGTTTTTTAACATTATCGCAGCCATGCTGATCGGTACACGTTACATATCCCAGTCCCCATGGCCAGAAACATTGTTGGGACAATTTTATTTGGCTGTTTCATGGGTCGGGCATTTTGGTTTTCTCGTTTTTGCGCTCTACCTGTTGGTGCTGTTTCCACTGACTTTCCTTGTCCCCTCCCGCAAGTTATTCAGGTTTCTTGCCGTCTGTTTTGCAACGGTCGGACTCACCGTCCTGCTGATCGACACGCAGTTGTATTTCAAACTCAATCTCCATTTAACCCCTGTGGTCTGGGAAGTGCTTTTTAGCGATAATTCCAAAACGACAACCAATGACCTTCAGCATTTGTTTGTGTTGTTACCGCTGATTTTTGCCATGGAGATCGGTTTATCCGAATGGGTATGGAGAAAGCAGAGACGCTTGTCGCATAAGCACATTGGCCGGCCGCTGGCGACGATTTTCTTTATCAGTTTTATTACCAGTCACCTGATCTATGTTTGGTCTGATGCTTCTTTGTATACACCGGTCACCAGCCAAAAATCGAATTTCCCACTGTCCTATCCGATGACGGCAAAATCGTTTATGGAAAGACATGGGCTGTTTAACCGGGACGAATATCTCAAGCGCCTGCACGAGACACAGACCCACAAATCCGTACTGGTGAACTATCCGTTAGAGCCAATCAAATTTGACCGCCGGATTAACCCACTCAATATTCTGGTCGTGAGCGTCAACAACTTACGAGCCGATATGCTCAGCAAAAAATATATGCCGCTGACGACAACTTTTGCCAAAGAGAATCTGAACTTCAGCAATCATTACAGTTCCAGTAATGACATGTTCGGTATTTTCGGACTATTCTATGGCCTGCCCAGCAGCTATGCATCGAGTATAAAGGTCCAAGGCACACTGCCGGTTCTGCTCGATACACTCGAAGAGCAGAAATATCATTTCGGTCTCTTCAGCGGTAATAACTTCAGCGATCCGCTCTATGCAGAAACTGTGTTCAGAGGGCTACCGTTAAACCACACCTCATTTACCAAAGACGCCAGCCGAGATGAACAAACCATTGACGCGTGGTCAAAATGGGTCACCAATCAGTCAGGCCGTTGGTTCAGCTATTTAGAGCTGACTACCGTGCAAGAGTTTGATGCACCGGACAATTCATTCGGTAAATCGACACAAGATAAACTCAAAAATAATTATGAACTGTCGGTTGAAGCGGCAGACCATGAGCTGGGACAACTGATTAAGAAAGCCTATGAGATGGGATTAATGGACTCAACGATTGTGGTCATTACCTCCAATCACGGCACTGAGTTTAATGAGACCAACACTAATAGTTGGGGCTCGAATACCAACTACAGTCAGTATCAGCTTAAAGTGCCGATGATTATCCATTGGCCGGGCAAAGTAGCGGCCGAATATCCCCAGCGCACCAGTCACCTCGATTTTTCAGTGACACTGTTGCAAGATTTACTCGGTGTCTCTTCAAATCCGAATGATTACAGTAGTGGTCAGAACTTGTTTGACGAAAACAAAAGACGTTGGATTTTAGCCGGAGATGCCCGAGAATTAGCTCTAGTGACCAATAAGCAAACAACAGTCATTGATAAGTTTGGTAATTTCAAAGTATTTGATAACAATTACCATCGATTGCCAGATACCAATCCAACGCTACCAGTGCTCATGCAAGGGTTGACCGAACTGAAACGGTTCTACAGCAAAGACAATTAAATCAACCTATTGCTTGACTCGTTTTATGAAAGGCGTTAGATTACACCCCATCGGACTGTAGCGCAGCTTGGTAGCGCACCGTCATGGGGTGTCGGGGGTCGGAGGTTCAAATCCTCTCAGTCCGACCATACACCTAAAGGGAAGTTTTCTTATGAAGACTTCCCTTTTTCTATTCAGTTAAGTATAAGAAAATTGCCTTCACTGATAAAATTTTAACCAAAGTCGCATAATACTGATAAAAATCAATTTGAAGACTTTACAAGTAAAGTAATCATGGTTATGATTTTTGCACTTAATGGAGAGATGGCTGAGTGGTTGAAAGCACCGGTCTTGAAAACCGGCGATGGTTAATAGCTATCCTAGGGTTCAAATCCCTATCTCTCCGCCACATTAATGCTTGAAAGGTAAGGCTTTTTTAGTCTTACCTTTTTTGCTTTTTGGCGTTTATAACTTTCAATTTTTAGCTAAAAATGTAGTTGTTAGCGTTAGTTAGTTTTAGCATTTTCCAGAACTCATATCAAGAAATCCCCTCTATGCGTTTCTAAGCGTTTTTTGAAAGTGTTTGAGCATTGGCTCAAATGCTTAAAGAAAGTTGCTTAGAATGGCATCTACACGCTCTTTATTCTTAAATCTTATAGAGTTTTCATTTGTCCAATTTGAATGGTATAAGTTGTATATATAAAGTAATTAAAACAGAGGCTTATATGGACAATGGTGAAAAGAAACTTTCAAGTCTTTTTGATGGAAGAACAATCTTCAACATCCCCGAGTATCAAAGGGCTTATGCGTGGGGTAACTCACAACTACAAGACTTTGTTGAAGATATTGAAAATCAAAAGATAGATAGAAGTTACTTTCTTGGCACAGTGTTATTTGAAGAAAAGGGGCAAGAAAAAAACTATAAATTAATAGATATAGTCGATGGTCAACAAAGAATTACGACTATTATCATTTTTATGACTGTACTTATTGAACTATTAAGAAATCATACAAATGATGAAGATGAATTAGATGATATAGATCTTTTGTTTGAAACTTACGTTAAATATAAAAGCCAATTTAAGTTAAGAGCTTTAGATGAAGATAATGATTTTTTTCATAGCTATATATTAAGCGACAACTGTGGGAAAGATTATATTAGAACACCTGCACAAAGAAGATTATATAAAGCTAAAACGTTTTTTCATGACTATCTATCTGACAAGTCAAAAGAACAACTCTTAATTATTAAAAATAAGGTAGATGAAAACTCAAGAGTCTTGGTATATTCTGTTCAAGACACTGCTGAAGCTACATTAATATTTGAAACAACTAATGATCGAGGTAAAGGTTTAACTAACCTTGAGAAAATAAAAAGTTTTTTAATGTATAAAAGTTATATTTCATCAGAAGAAACACCAGAAGATTTACTTAATTCTATTCGCTCACGATTTAGCGATATATATAAAGAATATGAAAAATATGAGTCTAAAATTGCTGAGGATTCAATTTTACAATATCACTTTATAGCACATAACAAATGGAATGCCAAAGAATATCAACAATATGTATCTAAAGTCAAATCAACGATCAATAAATTCATAGTAAATAAAAACAATGACAAAGCTTTACACTTTATTGATAAATACTCAGTAGAATTAAAAGAAAGTTTTTTAACAGTTCACGATATTCTCAAGTCAAAAATTCCTGAGCTTAGAGATATTTTTATTCTATCTAGAACTGGTAATTTCTGGCCTTTATTAATTAAGACATATAAATTAGATAAGACAGAGAACAAAAGTAACTTTATAAATATAGTTAAATTACTAGAAAAATATAGCTTCCGAGTTTATGCTGTAAATCAAAATAGAGGTAATACTGGACAGTCAAAACTATATTCATTTGCTAGAGATTTTGATGGTGATTATCAGGAACTTGAAAATAAACTAAAAGATATTATCCGCTCCTATAGTAGCGACAAAATGTTTATCTCAAATATGTCTGATGAATGGATTTATGATTGGATGGCAACAAGGGATCTGTCATACTTTTTCTGGAAATATGAAAATCACCTAAGAACGACAAAACAACCTAAGTCATCTCCAATGTCAGAGGATGAGTTTATTACTAAAGATTCTAAATTTAAATTATCAATTGAACATATCGCAAGTCAAACACCAAATAAATTAATTGTAAAAGATTCTAAAATACTTCCAGAAGTAGATGAAGAATTTGAAGAAGAGTTTCTACATTGCTTAGGCAATTTGACTATTGATCCACAGAGTTCTAATTCTAGTAAAGGTAATAAAATCTTTGAATCTAAGAATGAAAAATATTTCATACGAGCACCATTTAAAACACAAAATGAACTAGATAGTTTTGTTATTGATAATAAATGGTCTAGAGAATCAATTTCTGTTAGAAAACAGAAATTGATTGATTTCGCCTTAAGTTATTGGAATATTGATTAATTAAAATTAATTATATAGAGAAGAAATGTTAAATAAATCTTCTCTATATAATACCCACTCTTTGATCATTTAATCAACTCTATTAAAATATTTCTTCTATACATATATGTGAGCAAAGCGAGAATGAACAAAGTGAATGGGTGAGGCAGTGCCGAACGGGTCTGGGGTGTCCCCAGCCGTCGGAGACCTCACACACTGCGCAGCGGTGTTTTAGTGAGCTAAAACACCCCTCGATTTTCAATCTCGAATTGTTTGCTCTTGAAATACCTTAAAAATATGTTTTATTGAATATATAGATTGAGGTAAAAATATGAGTGGAAAAAAATATGTAGCTAATAATACTAAATATTACAATGATAGTAATATGTCCGAAATAGCCCATGTAATACGTTCTATGTTAAAAAATAAGAACGCATTTGAAGACTTAACAAAAAACAATTTTGGTTTTACTTTTGATAATGAAGATCTTAATTTAGTTCAAAATTATCAATTGAAATTAGCTGAAGCAAAAAAACAAAATCCAAGTGCTATTCAAAAAAAATCAAATACTTTTATAGATTCTGTTCTAGTTTTTGATCATCAATTAATGTTTGATTTATTAAATAGTGAAGATGAAAAAAAACAAGTAGAACAATCTATAAAAGATTATATGTTGGATTTTAAAGATAAATACGGGTTTGAGCCAATCGGTTTTCAATTTCATCTAGATGAAGGAACTTTCTTCACTGAAAAACAATTTAATGAATTAGAAGATGAAGAATTGAAAAAAAGACTCGTTAAAACAAAAAATGAAGATGGAGAAGAAGGATATTTAAAGCAAAATATGCACGCCCAAGCAATTTTCTTAAATTTCAACAAAGAAACAGGAACAACCTGTTTAAGAAAAATGAGAAAAAAAGACTGGTCCGACTGTCAAGATTTACTTCATAAGCATTTTGAAAAATATGGTTTTGACCGTGGAGAACCTAAACAACATCAAAGTAAATATCATAAAAATAAAGATGAATATTTAAAAAAATTACAAGTTGAAATAGAAAAAAATGAAGAACTAAAAAAAGATTTTGATAAATTAAAATATGAATATTCAGATATATTAGATGAAATAATAATAGAAGGAACAGAAAGAGAACTTATTGATAAAGAATTGGAAAATTATAATAATTTGCAAGTTTTAGCCAAAACATCACTTAAAGCCTTGTTTAGCAACACTCCTTTTAAAAATATAGTTAAATACATAGAAAAAAAAGAACAAAAAGTATTTAAGTATATCAAGAAAAAAGGATCTGAACTTTTGGAGTTGTTAGATATAAAACCAAGCGATTTTTTACCAAAACCCAAGCAAAAATTAGAGGTTGAAGAAAATCAACCAGAACCGCAGCCAGAGGCTGCTCAAAGTCCTGAACCTGAGCCAGAACCGGAAGTATTGACAGTTTTGGAACAGATCGAGGCGAAGAGGGAAGAAACAAAAGAAAGACTTGAAACAATGAGCATCGAAGAGAAAAAAGCCGAAGTAAAAAAACAAAATCAAAAACGCAAATATGGTAAAAGGGCAAAGAATTAAATTGCGGCGAAAAAAATATTGAATAGTCTTTTTTATTCAATATTTCTTTTTTGTCTATTCTTTTAATATTCTTCAATATCATCAATTTCATATTCAATCACTTCAAGACTATCTTTTATTTCTTCTATTTCCTCAATGCTTGAAGAAATAAAACAAATTAAATCAAGATCTAATAAGTGATAAGGTTCATCAATGTTAAAATTGATTTTACTTAATTTTTCCTTAAATTCTTGTACATAATGATCCATTTTTTCAAAATCAGCATCTGGTGTTATATTGGTAAAACAAAAATCACCGCTAGAAACACCATAAAAACTTTTTCTGTCTAGGAAAAAATCAGGATTTGTATAAATAAAGCTTTGATATTGAATTTTTTCATTACTAAACTGTATAAATGCTAATTTTTTAGAATGAAAATCTTTAAAATCATTAAAATAATCCTCTTTATATAAATGAAAATCTTTCTCTTCAAACTTATCTTTTAAAATATATTTAAGAACATTTTTAAAAGCTTTTTCAGCATCATTTTTATATTTATAGTAAGTTATATATATGCCATTCATTATTTTTCTCCTATTACTTTGTTGTTATTTCTTTTGAATATTTTCTTTTTATTTGTGATGATTGCTCATCAAAATTAAGATACATTGTCGCTTTAAATTTCGCTTTCCAAAGATTCTTATCCCCTTGTGTCCACACAAAAAAAGCATTTATAGCATAGACATTCATATTTCCATTTTTGAAAATCTCAATAAAATTTCTTTTTTCAAGGGTTTTTATATGTTTTGAAAGTGTTTGTCGTGATAATTTAAATAGTTTTTCAAGTGTTGCCATTGATATACAAATAGCATTTGTGTTATCCATTTCTGATATTAGAAACTCTAATATTGAATTAGCTAAAGGCTCTTCTCTTGCTAACAAAACTTTATTTTTGTAATTTTCTCTATTAAACGCATAAAATAACGCTGATTTTTGAGATGCTGTATATTCGCTTGTTTCTTCATTAACTTTCAAATCTACCAAGCATTCTTGACCGTCTTCCCTTGTTGTTGTGTATTTTGTATTTGATTTAATATTTAATTCATCAGTCATAATTTATTCCTTTTTATTAATTTGTTTAGTTGTATATTAATTAATAAAACATAAATAAATTATTTGTCAACACGTAAACCAATATTTACTTTAATGTCAAATCAACATTAATTTAAAAAATTAGCTAAAAATAAGGATTTTTTATAAATAATATTGGTAGGGGTTTACATTGATTTTTGGCGTAGTTAAGCGAAAAAACCGATTTTTTTGTTATACCCCCTTTACATTAATGGTAAGTCTAGGCTTTACATAGGTATAAAATAAAACCTTATTTTAAGCCATTTTTTATTTACCTTTATATATGGTCTTATTTATAGGTAATTACGAGTAAAAATTTTTTACGAGTGTTTGAGCGGTAGCGAGTAAAATTTTCCTTGTTCGACTTGTCGAAAAATCGAGGGTTCGGCTCGATTTGAAAATTTGGGTAGGTATTACGTGGGGGGCTGGTCTCCCCTACACCCCCCAATAGCCCAAGGGCTTAACTGTTTAAGATATTTTTAAAGATTTATTAAATTGTCATTCTGGACGATGTTTTTACTATTTCAGCTTTTATATCGCAAAATTAAAAATCTTGCAAAAAACAGCTATTTTTTATTTCAAGCGTTCTAACAATCCAGCTAAATCTTTTCTAGAACTTGCTTTATCATATTTTTGTTCGTTTTGATCGTCATTATATCCAATGAATGATAGTTTATCTTTTAATAGTATTTCTCTAGCTTTTTGAGTCATAACAGATACATGAGAATAATGTTTCTCGATCATTGTTATACTTGTTCCTGCATTTTCAGCGATCAACGCCAGAGGCACATCATTTTCAATTGATCTAGTTATATAGCTATGTCTCAAACTGTAAAGTGTTAGTTCTTTAGCCTTAGGCAATACCTCTGCCTCTTTGAGTTCATCAACCCATTTTTTAAAGATCCTATCATAAGTGGGTTTATCACTAAATTTTGTAGAAAAAATAGTTTCATTTGGTTTTTTATTGATAAGATAAGTTATGACTTTTCTCTTATCCATTCCTCTCAATAAATCGCTGTATTTTTCTTGTGCTGCGTGGTGAATGCAATCCTCTGAAAATAGATCAAAAATAACATTGCGATTATTTTTCTCATAGTTTTTAGTTTTACCATCTCTAATAACACAATATAGATCGCCAAAACTTGTATAATCTAGATCTGACCATTTAATACCCAATGCTTCAAATCCAGCTCTAACACCAGAATGAAATAAAAAAGAACTGTAAAACACTGTCATTTTTTGAGTGTGAATTCCTTTGCCATGAGCTTTTGAAACTTGATTCATAGCATAGACAAAATAACTAGCAAATTCTTGATAAGTAAAATGATCTCTTCTGGTCTGTTTTTGTTTTTCAACTTTGATTTTTTTTAAATCAACGATCTGATCTTTGGTGATTAATTTCTTTTCAAAGGATCGATCAAAAATTTGAGTAAAACAGAATCTTGTTGCAACTAATTGAGTATTCGAAAAAGCGGGTTGTTCTTGAAAGTAGGATCTTACTTGTCCAATATCTAAAGCAGATGGTCGAAGCTTTTCATGATAAAATTCTTTAATTTTTTTAAAGATCCTAATGTGTGTGGCATGTCTTCCATCACGGTTTTTTTCTCTTACTTTGTCTTGTGCTGATTCATATTCTTTTATCAATAGATCGATAATCTTATGAACGGTTAGGCGTTGGTTTGGCTGTTGGATCGGTAAATCACGCTCCAACATCATCTTGTTAAACTGATATTCAGCCTTGGCCTTGGCAATAGCTTCATCAAGATCAGACGTTTTAAGTGAGAATTGGCGTTTTGGGTATCCTTCAAATTTAATATAAACGCTAAAATTTTTGCTCTGTGGTAGTTTTCGGATCGACAATCCGTTGTGGATCTTTATGCTTTTTATGCTCATTTCATAACTCTCAAAGTTGTTAGTTTTATTGTTAGCCGCTAACTACCACATTTAACTAACTGAAAATTATATGAAATATTTGAAATAAAGTCTAACTTGAAAACCGGCGATGGTTAATAGCTATCCTAGGGTTCAAATCCCTATCTCTCCGCCACATTCAAGCCCTTGATTTATCAAGGGCTTTTCTCGTTTTAAGACGATCAAATGTCACCTAATACAAGTAGGTGATACATATGTATTTGATTAAATTGAGCAATAACGTGTTTTATACACGTATTTCCACTCCAGCTACTCTGCAAACTTCTCTGGGTTATCCAAGAGAGATTCGCCTGACCTGCTCCCCTAAATCTAGTCCAGCCTATACTTAGTAATGTTCATCCAACCAAGGAGATGATGAACATAGAAAAGTGTAAATTGGACTAAATAAAGAAGGAGGGAAGCAGCTCACTTATAACAGTGAAGCGAAACTATCTCAAAAAATAGAACAATAGGAAGCCGATCCATGACGCAATTAATAACACCCAAGGTAGTGGTGATACCTTTGTTTCAATCTTGGTTTCTACTAATGTCACTTGCTCATCGTCTTGGCGTCTAGCCTTTGACTTCGCTTCTTGCTTTTTAGCTTTGTCGGCAGCTCTTGCCTTAGCTTTTTGTTGTTTCTTGTAAAGAGCAATACCTTTTTCAATACCTTGAGCGATACGTTGTGTCTCCGCTTTCTTTTGACCAGGAAGCTGTGTAGCTCTAGCGATATCCATCGCCTCTTCCTTCGTTTTTTGTGAGGGTTCTACTG